>NZ_JAMQHY010000010.1:0-49521 GCF_023845705.1 Clostridium sp. ZBS15 | reverse complement strand
TTCTCAAAGTCCAATTACAACGCCATTTTGCCTATTGCAGATATCAATACATATTTAAAACTTTAAAACAAATCCTAAAATAAAATTATGTATGAGGTGAGAGAAAATGAAATTTAGTACTGTTGAAGAATGTGTAAAAGATATAAGAAATGGAAAAATGATTATTATTGTTGATGATGAGGGAAGAGAAAATGAAGGTGATTTAGTTATTCCAGCAGAGAAAGCAACTCCTGAAAATGTGAATTTTATGATTAAATATGCAAGAGGACTGTTGTGTGCACCTGTAGAAGAAGAAATAGCATTAAAATTAGGATTAAATCCTATGGTTGAAAAAAATACAGACAATCATGAAACAGCATTTACAGTAGCTGTTGACTACATAGATACAACTACTGGAATTTCAGCATTCGAAAGATCTGACACTATAAAAATGTTAGTACAAAGTGAAAGACCACAGGACTTTAGAAGACCTGGACATGTATTTCCTCTTATAGCAAAGAAAAAAGGTGTATTAGAAAGAACAGGACATACAGAAGCTTCAGTAGATTTAGCGAAAATTGCAGGCTTTAAAGGAGCTGCTGCAATATGTGAAATAATAAAAGATGATGGAAGTATGGCAAGAAGAGATGATTTAATAAAATTTGCTAAGGAACATGATTTGAAAATATTAACTATAGAAGAATTAATAAGATATAGACTAAGAAATGAAAGAAGTGTTACTAAAGAAGTGGAAGCAAAACTTCCAACAAAATATGGAGACTTTAAGGTTATAGGATTTAAAGAAAATGATAGTGAAAAATGTCATTTAGCTTTAATAAAGGGAGATATTTCAGGAGAAGAACCAGTACTTGTTAGAGTTCATTCAGAATGCTTAACCGGGGATAGTTTAGGATCAAAAAAATGTGATTGTGGAGAACAATATGATGCAGCTATGAAAATGATCGCACAAGAAGGAAGAGGTATTTTACTGTATATGAAACAAGAAGGAAGAGGTATTGGTCTTTTAAACAAATTAAAAGCATATTCACTTCAAGATGAAGGATTAGATACAGTTGAAGCTAACTTAGCTTTAGGATTTGCACCAGATTTAAGAGAATATAAATCTAGTGCAGATATGTTAAAAAACTTAGGGATAAATAGAATTAAATTAATAACAAATAATCCGGAAAAAATAGATGGACTTAGAGAAAATGATATTGATGTAGTAAAAAGAATTTCTATAGAAATGCCATTAAACAAAAATGATGAATTTTATTTAAAGATTAAAAAAGAAAAAATGAATCATTTATTAAATATATAATTATTAGGCTATGTTTTAGCAGAGCGTTGATATATGCATAAGCAAAGTGGGCGAAGTAATTAAAAAAGTAAAAAATTAGGAGGAATTAATAATGAATATTTTTGAAGGACAATTAGTTGCAGAAGGATTAAAAGTTGGAATAATAGTAGGAAGATTCAATGAATTTATAGGTAGTAAGCTTTTGGATGGAGCTATAGATGGACTTAAGAGACATGGAGTAAATGTAGAAGATATAGACGTAGCTTGGGTACCAGGAGCATTTGAAATGCCATTAATAGCAAAGAAAATGGCAAAAAGTCCTAAATACGATGCAGTTATATGTTTAGGTGCAGTAATAAAAGGATCAACATCACATTACGATTATGTTTGTTCAGAAGTTTCTAAAGGAATTGCAAATGTATCATTAGAAACTGGAAAACCAGTAATGTTTGGAGTGCTTACAACAAATAATATAGAACAAGCCATAGAAAGAGCCGGAACTAAAGCAGGAAATAAAGGCTATGAATGTGCAGTTGGTGCAATTGAAATGGCTAATTTAATAAAAAAACTATAATGAGATGACAAATTAATATATACAGAATAGAATAATTCAACCTCGTTAAATATATACAAGCTAAAAATAAAAAGCTTAATATATTTAACGAGGTGATTTTTTGTTATTTTTTATTAACCATATCTAATAATATTCTTTAATTTAATTAGGAACTATAAGTTCAACATTATAATTATTAAAATAATCAATATATTTGGCTGAAGGACACTTATCTGTAATTAGATAATCTAGATCTTTTACATCACAAAAGGTCATTAAAGAGACTATATTAAATTTTGAACTATCTGCAAGTAAAAATGTTTTATGACTTTTAGAAACAGCTACTTTCTTTATTTTAAATTCATTAGGTGAGGTGTGAGTAAGGCCATTTTCTAATGAAATTCCAGTACAAGCCATAAAAGATTTATTTATATTATAAGTTGATAAGACATCACTAGAAGTTAGCCCAGTAAAAGAAAAAGTAGTTCTATTAAACCTACCAGATAAACATATTATATCAATATTATCATGAGGAATTGCTTTTAAAATAACATTAATACTATTGGTAAATAACGTTATATTATCTTTATCATTTAAATAATCAATTATATTTAATGTGGTAGTACCAGAATCTATGAATATAGAATCCCCATCTTCAATAAATTCAGCAGCTTTTTTAGCAATATCTATTTTAGCACTATTATTTTTTATTGTTCTTTCTTCAAATGGAAGCAGCTCATTACTTTGAGTATTTACTGTAACGCCCCCATATACTTTTTTTATTACGCCTTTATCAACTAAGGCATCTATATCTCTACGAATTGTATTTTTTGACATCTTAAATTCTTCGCAAAGTTTATCTATTGATACGGTTCTATGTTTATAAATAAATTCTTCTAATAAATCAAGTCTTTTTAAACGCATCTAAATACCCCCTTTTTATTTTATTTCAAAAATATGGAATCTAATATTAATTATAAACTATGAAATTATAAAGTAAAAGACATTATCATCATTATACCATAAATATCCTTAAAATTTAAAAAAAGTAAAAAATATACAAGGAAAATATTGACAATCAGAAAACAGGTACTTATAATATAACCATAAGATAACAAGAAGTTAATCATAAGATACCTGAAAGGAGACGGTAAAATGTCAAATGAATTCATAATTCCAAATAAAATTTTAACAGGGAAAAATTCATTAGAAGATAGTGTAGAAGATTTAAAATTATTTGGTGGAAAAGTTTTAATAGTTACAGATAACATTATGGTTAAGTTAGGTAATGTACAAGCTGTAATTGATATTTTAGATAAAGAAAAAATTAATTATTTTATATATGACGAAATAAATGGTGAACCAACAGATGTGATGATAGACAGAGGTGTAGATTTATATAAAAAAGAAAATTGTGATTACTTAGTAGCTGTTGGAGGGGGAAGTTCAATAGATTCAGCTAAAGCAATAGCAATGATGGTAAATAATGAAGGCAAAATATCTGATTATATGGGAAAACAAATAGAAAACAAATTACCACCAATAGTTGCAATACCAACAACTGCTGGAACAGGATCTGAGGCAACAAAGTTTACTATAATTTCTGATACTAAAACTGATGTAAAGATGTTAATAAAGGGAAGTTCATTAATGCCAACATTAGCAATTATAGATTCAAGATTTACTATGACAGCACCACCTAAAATAACAGCTGCAACAGGATTAGATGCATTAACACATGCTATAGAAGCTTATACATCTAAAAAGTCTCAACCACTTTCTGACACATTTGCACTATCAGCAATAAAGAAGATATTTAAATATTTGCCAATAGCATTTAATGACGGAAAGAATGAAGAAGCTAGAACTCAAATGGCAATTGCAGCATTAGAAGCAGGAATCGCTTTTAATAACTCATCAGTAACAATAGTACATGGTATGAGTAGACCAATAGGAGCATTATTCCATGTACCTCATGGAATATCAAATGCTATGTTATTAAAGGAATGTTTTAACTTTGCATTAGATGGGGCTTATATTAAATTTGCAGATCTTGCTAGAGCCATTAGAAGATCTAATGAAGAGGAAGAGAATGAAATAGCAGCTAGAAAATTTGTAGAAGAAGTGGATAAGCTTTGTAAAATCTTATTTATACCTACTTTAAAAGAGTATGGAATAGATAAAGAAAAGTTTTTCAATAATTTAGATAAAATGGCTAAGGATGCACTAGAAAGTGGAAGTCCTCAAAATACTTTAAAAACAGTTAAACATGATGATATTGTCGAAGTTTATAAATCCCTTTGGAGGTGATGAAGATGCCATTAGTAAGTATGAATGAACTATTACTAAAAGCAGACAATGAAAATTATGCAGTTGGAAGTTTTAGTGTAGCTAATATGGAAATGATAATTGGTGCTATAAAAGCAGCAGAAGAATTAAATTCTCCAATTATATTACAAATAGCAGAAGTGAGATTAAAATATTCACCATTAGATATAATAGGGCCATCAATGATAAAAGCAGCAGAAAAAGCTAAAGTACCTGTAGCTATTCACTTTGACCATGGCTTAACAATAGATAATATAAAAAAAGCATTAAGCTTAGGGTTTACTTCAGTAATGATAGATGGATCATCTCTAGATTTTTTAGAAAATATAAAGATAACGAGCTTAGTAGAAAAATTGGCTAGAGATTATGGAGCTGCTGTTGAAGGTGAAATTGGCCATGTTGGCGGTAGTGAAGACGGTAGTGAAGATATAAATATAAAAGTTACTGATTTAGACGAGGCTAGGCAATTTATAAATGAGACTGAAATAGATGCTCTTGCAGTAGCAATAGGAAATTCTCATGGAGTTTATAAAGGTGAACCTAAATTAAGATTTGATATTTTAACAAAACTACATGATAACTTAAAAATACCATTAGTATTACATGGTGGATCAGGAATATCAGAAGATGACTTTAAAAAATGTTCAACTATGGGAATAAGAAAAATAAATATAGCAACTGCAACTTTTAATAAAGTAAGAGATTGTGTAAAAAATCTAAATAGTAATTCAAAAGACTATGATTACTTTACTTTGCATGAGACTGAAATACAAGGGGCATATGAGAATGTAAAGAAACATATAAAAATTTTTGGTAGTGAGAATAAAGCATAAAAAATGTAATTTTAGCTAGGGATAGATAACGATTACACTAAGCGTTATAGAAATATAACATAAGGAGGTTTTAAAAGATGGGGTATATTAAATTTCAAAAAGATAGAAAATTTGAGATAGTTCCTATTGGAAGAGTAGCAATTGATTTTAATCCAACAGATATAAACAGACCACTTTCAGAAAGCAAGACTTTTAAAAAATATTTAGGGGGATCACCAGCTAATATAGCAGTTGGGCTTTCAAGACTTGGCAAAAAAGTTGGATTTATAGGTAAAGTTTCAAAGGATCAATTTGGAAAATTTGTAGTTGATTACTTTAATAATGAAGGAATAGATACTTCACAAATGAAGTATGCAGAACATGGAGAGTCTTTAGGGCTTACATTTACAGAAATAGCAAGTCCAACAGAAAGCAGTATTTTGATGTATAGAAATGGAATAGCTGATTTAGAGTTAGATGTTAATGAGATAGATGAGGAATATATAAAAAATACAAAAGCAATAGTAATATCGGGAACAGCACTTGCTAAAAGTCCATCTAGAGAAGCTGCATTAAAAGCATTAGAGCTTGCTAAAAAGAATGACACAGTTGTAATTTTTGATGTGGATTATAGAGAATATAACTGGAAAAATAAAGATGAAATAGCTATTTATTATTCAATAGTTGGAAAGCAAAGTGACATTATTATGGGATCAAGAGAAGAATTTGATTTGATGGAAAGCCTAATTGTTAAGGAAAAAAGTACAGATGAAGAAAGTGCTAAAAGATGGTTAGATTTTGGTAATAAAATAGTTGTAATTAAACATGGAAAAGAGGGTTCTACAGCTTATACTAATGACGGAAAATCATATAAAATTAAGCCATTTCCAGTAAAATTGTTAAAATCATTTGGTGGTGGAGATGCATACGCTTCAGCATTTATATATGGAATATTAGAAGAATGGGATATTATGGATGCTCTGGAATTTGGAAGTGCTTCAGCTGCTATGTTAGTAGCAAGTCATAGTTGTTCTGAAGATATGCCAACTGTAAAAGAGATAAATGAATTTATAAAAGAAAAGAAAGAACAGTATGGAGAAATGATAGCAAGAGGTTAAAGGAGTGATAATGAAATGGTTCATGAATTACATGATTTGCAATATGGTGAAAATATATTATGTGAAATTAACGGTAAAAATAAAGAAATGCTAATGGATATTGTAGTTGAAAAATTAAGAAAAGATGAAATAAAGGAGTACAACAATGCTGATAAAGAAATAGCAGTACTTCTTCTAACAGGAAAAGTTAAAATAGCTTGGAATAAAGATTTTGAAATAATAGAGAGAAAATCTGTTTTTGATGAAGATCCATGGTGTTTACATGTCCCTAGGAATGTAAAAATAACAGTTGAATGTTTAGAAGAAAGTGAGTTAATAATACAAAGCACAGATAATCAAAATGATTTTGAAGCAAAACTATATTCACCTGAGAAGTGTAGAAGTGATATTTTTGGTGAAGGAACTTGGAATGGAACTGCAAGAAGAATTGTAAGAACCGTATTTGATTATAACAATGCACCATATTCTAATATGGTAATTGGAGAAGTTATAACATTTCCAGGAAAGTGGTCAAGTTATCCACCACATTATCATCCACAACCAGAAGTATATTTTTATAAATTTAACAAAGAACAAGGCTTTGGATTTTGTTTAAATGGAGATAATGCATATAAGATCTCTAATAATAGTTTTTCAACAATAACAGGTGGAGATGTTCATCCACAAACATCAGCACCAGGATATGCAATGTATTATTGTTGGATGATTAGGCATCTTGAAAATAATCCATGGACTGACAGGATAGATGTAGAAGAACACAAATGGCTTTGGGATAAAGATGTTAAAATATGGCCTGATAAATAACAAAGAGAAGGTGAATTTATGAAGAGTACAAAAATGACAACAGCACAAGCATTAGTAAAATTTTTAGATAATCAATATGTTTCTTTTGATGGAAAAGAAGAAAAGTTTGTTCATGGAATATTTACTATCTTTGGTCATGGAATAGTGGTTGGTTTAGGACAAGCACTTGATGAGAATCCAAGAGGTTTAAGAGTTTATCAAGGAAGAAATGAGCAAGGCATGGCACATGCAGCAACAGCATTTGCTAAGCAAAATAATAGAAGAAAGATCATAGCTTGTTCTTCATCAATAGGACCAGGAGCTGCAAATATGGTCACAGCAGCAGCAACAGCAACAGTAAATAATATACCATTACTTTTATTTCCAGGTGATTCATTTGCAACTAGACAACCAGATCCAGTACTTCAACAAATTGAGCAGTCTTATAACCTTGGAATCACTACAAATGATGTATTTAAGCCTGTATGCAAGTATTGGGATAGAGTAAATAGACCTGAACAATTAATGTCTGCAATGATCAATGCAATGAGGGTATTAACTGATCCAGCTGAAACAGGCGCAGTATGTATAGCACTTCCACAGGATGTTCAAGGAGAAAGTTTTGAGTTTCCAGAATACTTCTTTAAAAAACGTGTTCACAAAATTACTAGACCTTTAGCTGTAGAAGAGGAATTTTATGAATGTTTAAATATAATGAAAAATAAAAAGAAACCTATAATAATTTGTGGCGGAGGAGTAAGGTATTCAGAAGCTGGAGATGCCTTATCTAAATTTGCTAATAGATTTAATATACCTATAGGTGAAACACAAGCTGGAAAAAGCTCAATAAAATCAAGCGATCCTATGAATTTAGGTGGTATTGGAGTTACAGGAAATTTAGCTGCAAATATCATAGCTAAAGATGCTGATTTAGTAATTGGAGTTGGTACAAGATTTTCAGATTTTACAACTGCATCAAAATCATTGTTTAAAAATCCAGATGTAGAATTTGTAACAATTAACTTATCAAAATTTCATGCTAGTAAATTGGACTCATGTAATATGGTTGGAGATGCTAAAGAATGTTTAGAATATCTTCATAAATTACTTGAAAAAGAAAATTATATTTCTTCATATAAATACGAGATAAAAAATGCAAAAATGGTATGGAAAGAAGAAATGAAAAGACTAACTAATATAAAATATGAAGAGAATTTTGAGCCAATTATAAAATTTAGAAATAAAGAAAGCTTAGAAGAATTTAAAAAATTAACTGATACAACAATAACTCAAACATCTGCATTAGGGTTAATTAGAGAATGTATTGATGATGATGCAATTATTGTTGGAGCATCAGGAAGTTTACCAGGAGATCTTCAAAGAATGTGGGAAACAGAATCTTTAAATTCTTATCATATGGAATATGGATATTCATGCATGGGATATGAAATAGCGGCAGGATTTGGTGCAAAGTTAGCAGATCCAGAAAAAGAAGTTTATTCAATTTTAGGTGATGGAAGTTATTTAATGTTACATTCAGAACTTATAACTTCAATTCAAGAGAATAAAAAAGTAAATGTATTATTATTTGATAACTGTGGATTTGGTTGTATAAATAATCTACAAATGTCTAATGGAATAGGAAATTTAGCAACTGAATTTAGATATAGAAATGATGAAACAAATAAACTTAATGGTAAATTAATACCAATAGATTTTGCAAAAGCAGCTGAAGGATATGGTTTAAAAACATACACAGCTAAAAACTTAGAAGAATTAAAGAATGCATTAATAGATGCAAAAAAACAAAAGGTTTCTACTTTAATTGATATTAAAGTATTACCTAAAACTATGACTGATGGATATGAATCATGGTGGCATGTAGGATTAGCTGAAGTATCAAAAAAAGAATCTGTTAATAAAGCTTTTGAAAATAATAAAAAAGTATTAAAAAGTGCAAGAAAATATTAAAAGGGAGATGTTTTTTATGTTAAAAGTTGGAATCATTGGAGCAGGAAGAATAGGTAAAGTTCATGGAGAAAGTATTTCTAAGTACGTTAAAAATGCAGAAGTAAAGGCAATAGCAGATGTATTTTTAAATGATGATACTAAAAAATGGGCTAAAGAAATGGGAATAAATAATGTTTATAATGACTACAAGAAAATTCTTGAAGATCCAGAAATAGATGCGGTACTTATATGTTCATCAACAGATACTCATTCACCAATTTCTATAGAAGCTATAAGAGCTGGCAAGCATGTATTCTGTGAAAAGCCAATTGATCATGAACTAAGTAGAATTAAAGAAGTTATAGATGAACTTAAGAAATCAAATGTTAAATATCAAGTTGGATTCAATAGAAGATATGACCATAATTTTAAAGTAGTTAGAGAAGCCGTTGTAGAAGGTAAAATTGGAGAACCACACATTCTTAAAATAACTTCAAGAGATCCAGAACCACCATCAATAGATTACGTTAAAGTTTCAGGTGGACTATTCCTTGATATGGCTATTCATGATTTTGATATGGCAAGATATCTTTTAGGAAATGAGGTTGAAGAAGTTTATGCAGCAGGAAATGTATTAGTAGATAAAGCTATTGGAGAAGCAGGAGATATAGATACTGCAATAGTTACATTAAAAATGGAAAATGGCGCAATGGCTGTAATTGATAATTCAAGACAATCAGCTTATGGATATGACCAAAGAGCAGAAGTATTTGGATCACTTGGACAAGTAGCTGTAGCTAATGACTGTACTTCAAGTGCAGTTGTATCAACAAAGGATGGAGTAAATGGAGAAAAACCACTATTCTTCTTCTTAGAAAGATATATACAAGCTTATGCAGAAGAAATAACTGAATTTATTGATGCAATTGTAAATGATAAAGAAGTTTGTGTAAATGCTGATGATGGATTAAAAGCAGTACTAATAGGTAAGGCAGCAACAAAATCTTTAAAAGAAAATAGACCTGTTAAGATATTAGAAATTCAATATTAATATTAAAAGAAAATATATATTTAATGCTTAAAAATTCTGTATATAATTTATGAAAGAATAGTTTAATATTTCGTGAAATTTTAGGGGGAATTAATATGTTTAATAGGGACAAAGTTAAAATAGGAATATGTCCAATTGGTTGGACTAATGATGATATGCCAGACTTAGGGAAAGAAAATACATTTGAACAAGCTGTGAGTGAAATGGCTCTTGCAGGATTTAAGGGTACTGAAATCGGAAATAAATATCCTAAAGATGTAAAGGTTTTAAAAAAGGCTTTAGAAATGAGAAATCTTCAAATTGCAAGTGCTTGGTTTAGCTCATTTTTAACTACTAAACCTTATGAAGAAACTGAAAAAGAATTTATAGATCATAGAGATTTTTTACATGCAATGGGTTCTAAAGTTATAGTAGTTTCAGAACAAGGTCATAGCATTCAAGGACAAATGGAAACATCTATATTTGATGGAAAGCATCATTTTAATGAAGAAGAATGGAAGCTATTAGCCCATGGACTTAATAAATTGGGACAATTAGCAGCTGATAAAGGAATGAAGATTGTTTATCATCATCATATGGGAACTGGAGTGCAAACAACAGAAGAAATTGATAAGTTAATGAGTGTTACTGATGAAAATTTAGTATATTTATTATTTGATACAGGTCATTTAGTGTACTCAGGTGAAAATCCAGTTGAAATACTAAAAAAGTATGTTCACAGAATAAAACATGTTCATTTAAAAGATATAAGACCTGAAATTGTGAGTAAGGTTAAAAATGAAAAATTAAGTTTCTTAAAAGGTGTAAGAGCTGGAGCATTTACAGTTCCTGGAGATGGCTCAATAGATTTTGAACCAATATTTAAGATATTAGCAGAAAATAATTATGAAGGATGGTTAATGATAGAAGCAGAACAAGATCCATCTATTGCAAATCCTCTTGAATACGCAATTAAAGGAAGACAGTATATAAAAGAAAAAGCTAGTATTTAAAGCATTTAATTTATCATTTTATCTTTAGGATTCCATGTTATATTTTATAATAATTAGTATTTTATAAATATATATAATATGGAATCCTTTTATCTTAAAATAGAAGGAGGATTGAAAATGTTTACGTTAATTACCTTTATATTTTTTGTAGTTTTAGTAGGTGTAATATCATTTTATAAGACTAGAGGTTCTAACACTGAATCAGCAGATGGATATTTTTTAGCTGGCAGAGGATTATCAGGTGTTGTAATAGCCAGTTCAATAATGCTTACCAATTTATCAACAGAACAAATAATAGGGCTAAATGGACAAAGTTATATGACTAATATGGGACCAATGGCATGGGAAGCTACGGCTTGTGTATCATTAGGAATTTTAGCTTTAATATTTTTACCTAAGTACTTTAAAAGTGGAATTACAACAATACCAGATTTTTTAGAGGAAAGATATGATTCAACAACAAAAAGAATAGTATCGTTGTTGCTTCTTTTAGGATATATAGTAACATACATTCCTACAGTATTGTATTCAGGTGCTATAGTTATAAATAAAATATTTGGAATATCAGATATTTTAGGAATAACAACTTTTCAAGCAATAGCAATAACTGGATTTATGATATCAGTAATAGGTTGTATATATGCAGTATATGGTGGATTAAAACTATGTGCTGTATCAGATACCATTAATGGAATAGGTCTGCTTGTGGGTGGATTAATGGTACCTGTACTTGGAATAATATCAGTTGGACATGGGAATTTTGTAGATGGATTTAATGTTTTACTAGCCAATCCTCAAAAATTAAATGCAATAAATCCAGCAAATTCCCTATCTCCACTAGTTCCATGGCCAGTTTTAATGACTGGATTATTATTTAATAATTTATTCTATTTCTGTACAAACCAATCAATTGTTCAAAGGGCTTTAGGTGCTAAAAATTTAGAAGAAGCACAAAAAGGCGCTATATATGCAGGATTTTTAAAATTAATAGGACCTTTCTTTTTAGTATTACCAGGTGTAATTGCATTTGCTAAGTATGGAACAAGATTAGAAAATGCAGATATGGCATATCCTACATTATTAATAGATGTATTACCAAAACCATTATTAGGATTTTTCGCTGCAGTTTTATTTGGAGCTATTATGAGTTCATTTAATGGAGCGTTAAATAGTTCGGCTACTTTATTTACATTAGATCTTTATAAACCACTTATGAAACCAAAAGCTAGTGATAAAGAATTAGTTCATATTGGTAGAAAATTTAATATAATAATTGCAATAATAGCTACATGTGTTGCACCATTTATATTATATGCACCTACGGGATTATATGGATTTTTACAAGAATGTTTTGGTTTTTATAATGTACCGATTTTAGCAGCTGTAGTTGTAGGATTTTATTCTAAAAGAGTTCCTAAGATTGCACCTAAAATTGCATTTTTTGTTCATATAGCTTTATATACATTATCAAAATTTTTAATAAAAGATGTTCATTTTCTTTACGTATTGGGAGTTTTATTCCCAACATGTGTAATCGTTATGCTTATAATAGGAAAATTAAATCCTAGAGAAACCGATTTTGTACAAGAAAATAAAGCAGTAGTTAGTTTAACACCGTGGAAACATGCTAAATTAGCTACTGGAATTATGGTAGGAACAATGTGTTTAATATACTTAATTTTCTCACCACTAGGAATAGGTCAGTGGTAAAATATTAATTAGGCACAATCAAAAAATAACAAGTCCATTTGCTAGTTATTTTCCATCATGCTGCGTCGTTAAATTAACCTAATAGACACGCTATGAGGACAATTAATCTTCTTGACTGATGAAAAATATCCATTGCAACTTTAGACTTGTTATTTATTTTCATGCCTCTTTATTTGAAATTAAGAAATATAAAATTTAAAAACATTAAATAAAACTTAAAACTAAAAAATATATTTGGGTAAGAATAAATAAGTAAATAATAAAGTAGAAAGTCAGGAAAAAATTATAGGTAGAATTTTAAATTCAAAACTTCCAACTCTCATATCTACACTTTAAATTAAATGTGCGCTATAAATCATCAACATCTTGCTCTTCACCATATCTAACAGTTCCATCAGAACTAAAACTATCTTTTTTATCATATTGAATAAATGAGCCATCATTTGGTTCTTTGGACTTTTGAGCACATTTACTACAAGATTGTGCTTGCGTATGTAATAAATCAACAAGTTTTTTTATATTATCCATATTAAAAATTACTCCTTTCCTATAATAGTTTTAGTATTACCAAGTATTTAAATTATAGTATTATAAGATATATAATTTAAACATATAAAAATATGTAAATAATAAATTTTGCCATTAGTAAATTTCATATGCTATAATTGAAATATATAAACAGAGTTCTCAGCCTTAGATTAGGTTGTGGTTAATCTTAAATTAAAAAATCGTTATGTAAAGATATATAGTTAATACTCCTACTTGTAGAAGTAGGAGTATTAACAGAGTCTATTTTCTGGATAAAAATTATCATATAATTTGACCATATACATTTGATTGGAGAGATATTATGTCTTATGAGAAAAACAGGGGATGCTTAGAAAGAATAACTAATATTTATAGTGAATTAAAAGGCGCAGAAAAAAAAGTTGCACAGTATGTATTAGAAAATCCTAAAAATATAATTCATTTTTCAATAACAGAATTAGCGGAAGTAAGCAAAGCTAGTGAAGCAACTGTATTTAGATTATGTAGTAAGCTTGGTTATAAGGGATATCAAGATTTAAAAATTAATCTAGCTGGTTCTGTAATAGAACCAATAGACAATATTTATGAAGAAATAAAAGAAAATGATGATACATATATCATCATGAGAAAAATAATGAGTTCTAATATAAATAGTATTGAAAGTACGTTAAAAATAAACAAAACTGAAGATTTAGATAAAGCAATTGATATAATATTGAATGCTAAAAAGATAATGTTTTTTGGAATGGGAGGATCTTGGACTATTGCAAATGATGCTTATCATAAATTTATTAGAACAGGAATAGATTGTGCTACTTCAAGTGATTCACATTGGCAAGTTATGTTTTCTTCTATAGCAAATAGTGGTGATGCTATTATAGCTTTTTCAAACTCAGGAAGTAATAAAGAACTAGTTGAAAATATTAATTTAGCGAAAAAAAGAGGTATTAAAATTATAGCCATTACTGGAAATGAAAAGTCACCTCTTGCTAAAGTTGCAGATTTACACTTAATAGCATATGGAAATGAATCTATGTTTAGAAGTGAAGCCATGGAATCTAGACTTACTTCATTAATGATAGTTGACTGGCTTTATGTAGGAGTAGCAATTAAAAGAAAGGATAAGACATTAGACAATTTAGAACGCATAAGAAATGGTATAGCTAGTAAAAGATTTTAGTTAACTTTATTACTATATTACAAAGCAAAAGGCTATTTTAAATAAATAATAAATAATAAATAACAAATAATAAATAATAAATAATAAATAAATGGCTATCTCAAATTAATAAAGATATCTTTTGAGATAGCTTTAATTTTAATATATTAATGAAAAAAAGTTTCGCAAAAATAAATTTTTAGATACGAATATGTCAAAATAAAAAAAAATTTCAAAAAATCTATATTTTTTATTGTATTACTAGATAATAGGTGCTATAATTTCATTAAAGAAAATTTTCTTTATAAATAACGAAAAAATAAGAAAAAAACAAATATACGAAAAAAAATTTCTTAAAATGTATTATAATTTGAGAAGAGGGGAAGAGGTATGAAGTACTTAATAGGAGTTGATATTGGCACAACTAGTACTAAATCAATAGCATTTGATATGGAGGGGAATGTTTTAACAAAATGTAATATAGAATATCCTTTATATAATCCATATCCATCTTGGAGTGAGCAAAATCCGGAAGAAATTTTCAGAGCAGTGTTAAATGGGATTAAGCATGTAGTTCAAGAAAACGATATCAAAAATAATAAATTGTTAGGAATATCATTTAGTAGTGCTATGCATAGCGTAATAGCAATAGATAAGGCAGGAAATGCTTTAACTAACTGCATAATATGGGCTGATACAAGAAGTAATAAGTATTCTGACGAATTAAAAAATAGTGACATAGGACAAGAAATTTACATGAGAACAGGTACACCAATACATCCAATGTCACCACTATGTAAATTATGTTGGTTAAGAGATAATGCTAAAGATGTATTCAATAATGCAGAAAAATTTATATCAATTAAAGAATATATATTCTTTAAATTATTCAACCAATATATAGTGGATTATTCTATAGCTTCAGCAACAGGTATATTTGATATTTATGATCTTAAGTGGAATAAAAAAGCATTAGAATATATAGGAGTTTCAGAAGAAAAATTTTCAAAACCTGTACAAACAACTCATGTAGTTAATGGATTAAGTGATATTTATGCAGACTATATGAAAATACCAACAGAAACTAATTTTATAGTTGGAGGAAGTGATGGATGCCTTGCCAATCTAGGTGCTAATGCAATAAAGAATGGAGATGCTGCTGTAACTATAGGTACCAGTGGAGCGATAAGAGTAATATCTAAGAAGCCTAAAAATGATATATCTAGAAGAATATTTAGTTATATTTTAACAGAGGAACATTATGTTTTAGGTGGTGCAGTGAATAATGGAGGAATAATTTATAGATGGTTTAGGGATAATTTTTCATCAGTAGAAACTGAGGCTGCAAAATCATTAAATATAGATCCATATGATATTTTAAATTTAGAAGCTTCAAAAGTTAAAGCAGGAGCAGAAGGACTTATATTTTTACCATATTTGCTAGGAGAAAGAGCACCACATTGGGATGCAAATTCCAAGGGAGTATTTTTTGGTGTTAATATTAAGCACAAAAGAGAACATTTTTTAAGAGCAGTGCTTGAAGGAGTAATGTATGGAATATATGATGTTGGAAAAGCTCTAGAAGAAACAACTGGACCGATAAATACAATATATGCAACTGGTGGATTTGTAAGATCAGAGTTATGGGTACAAATATTAGCTGATATATTTAATAAAAAAGTTGTTATTGCAGAAAGTTATGAGAGTTCTTGCTTAGGTGCAGCTATAATTGCTATGAAAGCTTTAAATATGATTAAGAATATTGAGCAAATCGAAAGTTTGATTCCGACATCAAAAGTATTTGAACCTAATATAGAAAATCATAAAGTTTACATAGAAAATTTCAAAATTTACAGAAAATTATATGAGAAGTTAAAAGATGAATTTCTAGAAATAAATAATTTACAAGATTAAAAGTTTTGAAATGGAGGGATTTATATGCCATTATTAATAGTTGCTATAGGAGTTGCATTATTACTATTATTGATGATTGGATTTAAATTAAATGGTTTTATATCACTAATTTTAGTTTCACTTACAGTTGGTATAATGGAAGGAATGCCAATAGTTAATGTAGTAAGCTCTATAAAATCAGGTGTTGGAGGAACTTTAGGAAGTTTAGCTCTTATAATTGGATTTGGAGCTATGCTAGGTAAACTTATGGCTGATAGTGGAGGAGCACAAAGAATAGCTATAACATTAATAAAGAAATTTGGTAAAGAAAAAATACAATGGGCAGTAGTTATTACAGGGTTTGTTGTAGGATTTGCATTATTTTATGAGATAGGTTTTGTTTTACTTATACCACTTGTATTTACAATAGCAGCTGAAGCTGAAATACCACTTTTATATATAGGTGTACCTATGGCTGCAGCACTATCAGTAACTCATGAATTTTTACCACCGCATCCAGGACCAACAGCTATAGCAGGAGTTTATAATGCTGATATAGGTAAAACTTTATTGTATGGTGCAATACTTGGAATTCCAACAGTAATACTTTCTGGACCAGTATTTACAAAGTTTTTAAAAGGAATGGAGCATCCTATCCCTAAAGGATTATATAATCCAAAGATATTTACAGAAAAGGAAATGCCAAGTTTTGGAATAAGTGTATTTACAGCATTAATTCCAGTTATTTTAATGGCAGTACAAGCTATAAGTAAAATGACTCTTTCTGGTGATTCACAAATAGT
The DNA here is from genome assembly GCF_023845705.1 of Clostridium sp. ZBS15. Taxonomy (NCBI): domain Bacteria; kingdom Bacillati; phylum Bacillota; class Clostridia; order Eubacteriales; family Clostridiaceae; genus Clostridium; species Clostridium sp. ZBS15. Next base: position 32,562 of record NZ_JAMQHY010000010.1, on the reverse strand, counting down.
TAAAATAACAGGATTTTTTGGAGATCCAGTAATTGCATTATTAATTTCAGTTATTGTAGCTATATTCACTTTTGGATTAAACAGAGGCAAAAAAATGCCAGAGGTTATGCAAACCGTAAGTGAATCAATTAATACAGTAGCAATGATAATATTAATCATTGGCGGTGGTGGTGCTTTAAAGCAAGTTCTTGTTGATAGTGGAGTGGATAAATATATTGCAAGTATAATGCAAGGTAGTAGTATATCACCACTTTTACTAGCTTGGTTAATCGCCGCAATACTAAGAGTTGCATTAGGATCAGCTACAGTGGCAGCTATGACAGCAGCTGGAATAGTAGCACCACTTATAAGTGCAACTGGAGTTAGTCCAGAGTTAATGGTAATTGCAACAGGAGCAGGTAGTTTAATATTTTCTCATGTTAATGACCCTGGATTTTGGATATTTAAAGAATATTTCAATTTATCAATTACTGAAACATTAAAGTCTTGGTCTGTAATGGAGACAATAATTTCAGTATGTGGACTTGTAGGAGTTTTAATTTTAAATGTTATTATTTAAAATGTTATTATTAAAAAATATAGTAAATTAAATATAAGAGGAGCGATAGTTATGAACGTAGGAATAATTGGACTTGGAAAGATGGGATTTAATATAGCATTAAATTTGCTAAACCATAATCATTCAGTAGTGGCATATGACTTAAGTGATGAAAGTGTTAATAATATTTCAAAAGAGGGAGCAAAAGGTGTTAATAGTATTGAAGATTTAGTTAAACAGCTTCCAGAAAGAAAAATCATATGGTTAATGATTCCATCAGGAAAAGCAGTTGATAGTACAATAGAAGAAATAATAAAATATATAAATCCTAATGATATAATAATTGATGGAGGTAATTCAAACTATAAAGATACCCTAAGAAGATATAAGTTTTTAAAAGAAAAGGGAATTGACTTTATTGATTGTGGAACTAGTGGAGGAACTAGTGGTGCTCTTAATGGTGCATGTACAATGATTGGAGCAGAAGAAGATGTGTTTAAATATTGCGAAGAGTTATTTAAAGACTTATCTATTCAAGATGGATATTTACATGTTGGAAAACCTGGAAGTGGACATTTTACTAAAATGGTTCACAATGGAATAGAATATGGAATGATGCAATCAATAGCAGAAGGATTTGAAATTCTTTCTAAAAGTGAATTTGATGTAGATTATGAAAAGGTAGCTAAATTATGGAATAATGGTTCAGTAATAAGAGGATGGCTTATGGAATTAGCACAATCAGCTTTTAGTAAAGATAAAGACCTAAGTAGTATAAAGGGAATAATGAATTCTTCAGGAGAGGGAAAGTGGACAGTAGAAACTGCATTAGATTTACAAGTACCTGCACCTGTGATTGCATTATCATTAATGATGAGATATCGTTCACTTGAAGAAGATACATTTACAGGTAAGGTTGTTGCAGCCTTAAGAAATGAATTTGGTGGACATGAAGTAAAAAAGAATAAATAAAAATATATTAAGAGATTTCACATAATGATTTTTTTAATAATTATGTGGAATCTCTTTTTTAATTAAGAAAAATTATTACTGTTATATTTTTTAGATTAGTAATATTTACAAAATATCATCATAAAATTATATAGGTATAAATTTAATTAGGAGAGAATGATATGGATTTAGAATATTATGATAAAAAGTTTTTAGAAAATAAAAAAATAATATTAGAGAAAATAGATCAAGGAAAGCAAGCAGGAATAAACAAGGTGTCAGCAGTATTTGCTATAAATGAAAATGATGAAATGAAAAATAAGATGGTAAAAGAAATAGCTACATGGCTAATGGAAGATGGATATAAAATATCTCTTAAAGAAGATGAATTAAAGATATTAGTAATAGAATGGGACTAGTATTATATTTATATAAATATAGTAGTATAATTATATTATTAAAAGTTTAAACTTTTATGAAAAAAGAATTATATGAGGTAGATAAAATGAAAAAAAATAAAGTAGTAGATTTAGAGAAGATGTCATCATCAAAATTTTTAAATATGTATAAAATTCAGTATCAAAATAAATTAGGAAATATAAAGGACTGGATTGTTGCATCTAGAAAAAGCGAAGAAACATTAAAAAATCGTTATTTTAATGGCACAGAAGACAAGATAGATGGGGTAGTTATAGCAGCTTTTCATAGAGAAGAAAAAAAGTTAGTTATAATAAAGCAATATAGAGTGCCAATAAATGATTATGTTTATGAACTTGTAGCAGGTCTTGTAGATAACAATGAAGATATAAAAAGTACTGTTAAAAGAGAATTAAAAGAAGAAACAGGATTAAGACTTTTAAATATAACTGAAAAAGGAAATAATAAGCTATATATATCACCAGGAATGACTGATGAAGCATTAGCATTTGTTTATTGTACATGTGATGGTGACTTTTCAAAAGAGTATCTAGAAGAAGATGAAGATATAGAAACAATGCTTGTATCTCAAGAAGAGGCAAAAGAGATTATAAAAAGTAAAAATAATATAGATGTGAAGTGTTTTTTAATTCTACAAAGTTTTGCAGAATTAGGAGAAAAAATGTTTATAGAAGGACATTAAAGTAATGTAAGGTTACATAGTATTTATTATAGGATGAAAATTTTAAGAATGTTTTATTTTAGTAGAGTGTTGATATATGCAATAGGCAAAATGGCATTTTAATTGGATTTTGAGAATAGTTAATGAGTATTCCTAAGTTAAATTATTTAGTCCAATTTTTTTATGCGTATATTAATATTTATACTAAAAAATAACCATAAAAAAATGCAGAAGTGAAAAAACTTCTGCATTTTTGTTTTATATATTAATGAATAAAACCTTGGATTAAGAAGTAAATAAGGAAGATAGCAGATGTGATACACATAGTTACTGATAAATATTTCTTCTTATTACTAAATAATTTACATATAGGATATAAAATAAATCCAAAGGCTATGCCATCTACAATACTATAAGTTAATGGAATTAAAATTACCACTATAAATGCTGGTATTAACTCTGTTAAATCATCAAAATTTAATTGTTTTAGATTTTGGAACATTAAACTTCCTATGATAATAAGAATTGGAGCTAATGCTGCATTTGGAATTATTGATATAAATGGTATAAAGAACAATGAAAGTAAAAATAATAATCCAGTTATTATTGATGTTAATCCAGTTCTTCCACCCGCTGCAATGCCCGCTGCTCCTTCAACAGTAGAAACAGGAGGACAAGTTCCTAAAAAGCCATATGCAATAACAGAAAATCCTATTGATGTTAAAGCTTTTTCAGATTTTTCTGGAGTCTTTAACATTCCATTTAATTGACCATGCAATAATCCTATATTTTCAAATATTAAAACTAATGTTAATGAAAATGTAGAAATCCAAAAGTTTGGAGTTAGTATAGCACTAAAGTCAGGATTAAAGAATATATCTTTATAAGCTCCGAAATTAGGAAGTGAAAACGTAAGATTACTTATATCTACAATTCCCATAAATATAGAAATAATTGTACCTACGATAATTGAAATCAAGAATGCACCAGGTACATTTCTAATAAACAATATTAATGTAATAATCATAATTATTATGAATGCTATAACTTCAGGACTAGTTATATCTCCAAGCTTTAATAAATTAGAAGAATCAGATACTATAAGACCTGATTTTGATAATCCAATAAGTGTAATAAAAAGTCCAATACCAACTGTAATGGCTTCTTTTAAATTATTTGGAATAGCTTCAGTTATATTTTTAGCAAGTGGAGTAAGTGCAACTATTGTTAATAAAATTCCTGATACTATTACTGATGCTAGTGCTTGATAAAACGTAAGCCCTAAAGTTTTTACAACAGTGTAAGTAAATAGTGCATTGATTCCCATACCGGGCATAATGATTAGAGGAGCATTACTAACAAACCCCACTATAAGACAACCTAGTAACGAAGATAGAACCGTTGCGATAATTAATGGTTCAATAGGTATGCCCGAATCACTTAGTATGCTAGCGTTTACTATAATAATGTATACAGCAGCAAAAAATGATGTAAGTGCGGCTATAGTTTCCCTCCTTATTGTAGAATTGTGTTCAGTTAATTTAAAAAATTTATTCATCCTTTCGACCAACTTTCAAAATCTCCCTCGCCCACCCGCACAAAAAGTGCAAGTCTATTATATCATCCATAATAAAAAATTCAATATAAATGTATATTGAAAATATTTTTTTGGCAAACTAAAAAGTTATTTTAATATATAAATTTTCATATAATTTCATAATTTATTATTTCTGTGTTGCATAAAATAAGAAATTATGAAAATAATAGTGAAATTTTTAGAAAAATGTATAATTTTCGGAAAAACATAAAACTTTTAATATTTTAATTTATATTATATTAAATTAATGATAATAAACGTTTTTAATAAATTAAATTATTAAATATTATATAATATATATGTTGAAGATATTAAGAGGTTATAAATTTGTTTATCTAAAATAATATTTTATAACTATTATGTGCATTTAATATAAAAATTACTTAAGGTATTCAAGATAGTTATATTTTAGCAAATTTAAAAAGTAAAGATATAGATTTACTATTCGATAATAAATGGGGTAAAATAGTTTTTTTATAATAAATATACAAAAAAGAAAAATTAATTAAATAGGGGATGATGATATGAATGAATATATCTACAGAAAACATTTAAGAAATCCAGGTAAATATTTATTATTAATGATGGGGTTTGTTTTATCAATATTAATAGAAACTGGCATAATATCATGTCTTAAATCAATAAATGAAGATATGTTAATTTTTGCTGGAATTTTTGCAATTATAGCATTAGCTATATTGACTATAATAGGATTAGAATATTTATTACTTTATTTTGTAATGTTTAGGAAATTTAAAAAGGTTAGTGTAGAACTTACTGATTCAGGAATAATATATAAAAATATTAAAGGAACAACTTTTATTAGATATGAAGAAATACAAGCTATACAATTTCCATCTATAAGGTATTTTGGAGGATGGACAAAAATTAAAAGTAAAGAAAAAAATATTAGATTAACTGTTGTATTAGAAAATATAGAGCATTTTATGCAAGATTTAAAATGTATATTAGATGAAAAAAATTTAAGTCATGTGTATAATGATAAAAAATTATATAACTTTAGGAAAACAGCTACATATAGTGATCAAAGTTGGGAAAGAGTATATGAAAAAATAAAAAGTTTATCAGTTACATATTTTATAGGTATATTAATTTCAATATTATACTTAGGATTTATTAATCTTTATGCAACACAAATAATTTTCCAATTATTAATTACATTATATCCTTTTTTTGCATTTATATTTAGTGAAATAATTTTAGGATTCAAACTTTCTAAAGATATAAAAACAAGCGGAAAAATAATTACAAAAAGAAATAAAGAATTTGAAAATAGAGTATATAAATATACATCTATAGTTCTAGGAATTTTAACTTTATCAATACTTATAATTTCAATGATATAAATGATACTTAATAAGAAATTTAACTATTTAATTTATATAATACAAAAGAAATTTTAGATATTCAAAAAACATAATATTAAATAAATAATGAAAATTATGATTAATATTATTAAAAAGTGATATAATTTCTAATAGATTATAAAATTATAATTATTGGAAAAGAAGGGTTTGAATAGTGAATTTTGAATTAGAAAAAATAAAAAAAATTAATTTAATATTGAATTCATTATGTATTTTTAAAGATTTACTTAATGATGATGTAATTAGTTCTTATAAGGAGTTAATAAGTTATTTAAATAAGAACGAATTTGATATTAATAATTTACTTAATTACTATAATACTTTTACATATAATCTTATAGAAAAATCAGAAAAACTATCTATAAGGAAATATATTATTGATAAAATTCTTATGGAGGATAAAGTATTTAAAAAGATCATATCTAGTAATGATTTAACTAATAAATTAATAACTAAACAAACTAAATATGAACTTACATTATTGGAAGAATTATCAAACACAAAAAGTGAAGACATAAAGAGAGCTATTTTAGAAAAAGGGTTTTTATCAGAATTTGAAAAATCAATTATTAAAAATTTAATTACTTGGAATGAAGATATAAAAATTAAAACTGAAGATAATAAAATAGAAAATAAAGTAAAGCAAAAATTATTTAGCAATAAAAATTGGGACACTTTATTAGAGGAGATAATAGAATTTTATAATAAATATGGAATTGAAGAGATTAATTAATAATTATAGATGACTTTATTCATTAGTTATAGGTAGAAATCTAAAAAACTGCAATATAAGTAATAAAATACAAAGGATAACTTCTTTTCTTTGAGTAAAAATATTAAAGAAAGGAAGTGGAGTTTATGTCTAAGAGTAAAAAAGACAAGTTAATACAACAAACAGGAAATCTATCTCAGTCAAAAGTTAAATCATATCAAGAGAATAAAGAATATCTTGATCGAACTAAAATAGAAACTAATAATACTAATAATAAATTTTTCTGATTTTTAAATGTTAAATAATAAAACTAGAAAAACTGAAGTAATCATTGAATTTGCATTACTTCAGTTTTTATTTATTATGAATTTAAAGCAAAATTATTTAATTATGCAAATGAAGTTTATAATTTATTATAATAAATATTCACAAAGTCCCCAAAAGATTAAAAGGATACCTGAAAATACATAAAAATTTTTAGTTAACCAACTTAAAAAAGAAAATTTTGTTATAAAATTTCCAATCAAAATCATTAATATACTTATTATGAAACTAAAAAATATACTCAAAGTTATGCTTATATTAAGAAGTCCTGCAATTAAGCCTAATAATATATTTGTTTTTGAAAGAAAAATAGATAATGATAAGGTATCTTTAAAACTTATATGGCTAGAATTAGCAAATGGTGACATGTTTCCCTCTTTCAATAGCAAACCAAATCTTGAGTTGTCTTCTACATAGTAAGATGTATCTTCATTACGACTTTTCTTTTTTAGTCTTATATGTTCAACAAAAAAGTAAGTCCCTATAAATATTAAAAGTATGCATCCAAATGGAATTACTATTTCTTTTAATAAAAGTTTACTAATTAATTCTCCAATACCCATAGAAATAAATGTTGCAAATGTTGTAATAATTGAAATAATTAAAATTTGTGCTTTTTGTATAGATATTTTTTTTAAGCTACAAAAACTTGAAACTCTAAAAGTATCTAAATGTGATGAAAGTGATAATAATAAAGGAGAAAAAATATTCATAGATTACCTCAAAAAGATTGATTTAATAATAATATATTCAAAAGTTTTAAAAATGACAAAAAGTAACACTAATAGTATAACTAAAGAGGTTGTTGATAATTTTATAAAAAATGAATAAAATAATTAACGATATACATAGGAAATACAATAAATATTTTACAAATAGTTAAAAAAGTGGTAATATAACTTTAAGTTTTAATAATATAAAGAGGTGTTTTAGATGGGGTTAAGAAAGTAGACAAAAAAATTATTTTTATTGTGAAGTTATATGGTGTTGTTGAGGGACTGTTTCTCATTAGAAAGTAGCGATAAGTAGTAATCTTAAAAACTTATTTTATTTGGGGAGATGATTTAATGTTAAATTATAAAAAATATAGAAGATTTGAAACAGTTAAATTAAAAGAAAGACAATGGCCAAATAACCTAATTGAAAAGGCACCTATTTGGTGTAGTGTTGATTTAAGAGATGGCAACCAAGCTCTTATAAATCCAATGACAGTAGATGAAAAAATAGAGATGTTTAAACTTCTTGTAAAATTAGGATTTAAAGAGATAGAAGTTGGATTTCCATCAGCATCGCAAATAGAATATGACTTTTTACGAAGATTAGTTGATGAAAAACATGTTCCAGATGATGTGATATTACAAGTTTTAACACAAGCTAGGCCACATTTAATAAGAAAAACTTTTGAAGCAATAAAAGGTTTGAAAAAGGCTGTTGTTCACATATATAATTCTACATCAGTACTTCAAAGAGATGTAGTATTTAATATGAGTAAAGAGGAAATTAAACAAATAGCTATAGAAGGAACCAAATTAGTAAAAGAATATAAAAAAGACTTTGATGGAGAGATATTTTTAGAGTATTCACCAGAAAGTTTTACAGGAACTGAAGTTGATTATGCATTAGAAATATGTGATGCTGTTGCTGATGTATGGGAAGCAAGTGAGGATAATAAGATAATTATAAATCTTCCATCCACTGTGCAAATGGACACTCCTAATATATATGCAGATCAAATAGAGTGGATGTGCAGAAATTTTAAAGATAGAGATAGAATAATCTTAAGCGTACACCCTCATAATGATAGGGGTACAGGCGTTGCAGATGCAGAATTAGCACTTTTAGCAGGAGCTGATAGAGTGGAAGGAACTTTATTTGGAAATGGTGAAAGAACAGGAAATGTTGATATTTTAAATATTGCATATAATATGTTTTCTCATGGGATAAACCCTAACTTAAATTTAGAGAATGTTAATGATATAATTGATATCTATGAAAGATGTGTAAAAATACCAATACATGTAAGACATCCATATGCAGGAAAACTAGTATTTACAGCATTCTCAGGTTCACATCAAGATGCTATAAATAAGGGGATGAAAAAGTATCAAGAAAGAAACAATGGCATATGGGAAGTACCGTATTTACCAATTGATCCAGGTGACTTAGGAAGAGAATACGAAGCATTAGTTAGAATAAATAGTCAATCTGGTAAAGGTGGAGTTGCATTTATTATGGACCATTGTTTTGGATTTAAACTTCCAAAGACAATGCATAAAGAATTTGCATGTGTTATACAGAAGTTGTCTGAAAAGATAGGAGAAATTTCTCCAGATGAAATAATGAAGCAATTTGAAAAAGAATACTTAGATATTGATGAACCATTTAAATTGATTAATTATACAATCACAGATATAAATAATGGAGATTCTAAAGCTGATACTAAAGTTAAGGTTTTATTAAAACATAAAGGTACGAATTTAGAACTTGAAGGCTTAGGAAATGGACCTATAGATTCATTAAAAAAAGCATTGGTTTCAAGTAATTTAATAGATACAAAGATTATAGATTATACAGAACATGCTTTAAGTACAGGATCTGAAGCAAAAGCTGCGTCATATGTTTATATGGAAAGAATCGATATAGATAAAAAGACTTTTGGCGTTGGTGTAGATAGCAATATCACAAGAGCTTCAATTAAAGCAATATTTAGTGCTATAAATAGACTATATTCAAAAAAATAATAGTAGAATATTATTTTATAATAAAATAACTTTTAATAAACCTGAAAGAATATCAAATGGAATCTTTCAGGTTTATTTATGATAAAATTTAATATTGAATATAAATGTAAATGATTAAGAAATCTGAATTAGAACTTTAAAACGCATATTGAGATATTAAGTCGAATTATAAAATGATTTACTATATTTTTTTATAATTTCATGTTATTATTTAAATATACATATTTTAGGATGTGTTATTTAAAATAAATAATAATTATGGTGGTGAAAAATGAATAGCATTATCGATCTTAAAGATATTATAAATGTTGAAGCTTTCCAAAATATTCAGGATGACATTGCAAAAGCTACAGGAATTGCTATTATAACTACTGATTATAAAGGTAAACCTATTACAACACATAGTTGCTGTTCGGAATTTTGCAATATTATACGTAAAGATAAAAAGCAAGTAGAACTATGTGAAAGATGTGATTCAAGAGGTGGAATTGAAGCTACAAGGACAGGAAAGCCATACATATATATTTGTCATAAAGGAATAGTAGACTTTGCAGTACCTATTATAGTTAAAGGTCAGTATTTAGGAGCTATAATGGCAGGACAAGTCTTGATAAATAAAGAGGAAGAAAAAGACTTAGAAGCTGTTGCAAATGTTAATTTTGATTTGGGAGAAAGTGAGGAACTTATATGTGCATATAATAATCTTACAACTATTTCATTAGAGAAGATTAAACACATTTCTCAAATGATGTTGCATTTATCAAATTATTTAGTTGAAGAAGGAATACATAAATTAACTACAAAAAAATTAAATGAAAGCAATAACAAGATTGTAAAATCAGAAATTAATCAATTAAAATTACAAAATGAGTTAGAGAAGTTTAGATTAAAATCATTAACATCTCAAATAAATCCTAATTTTGTATTTGATATAATGAATAATATATATTCATTATCATTAATAGAAGATGCAGAAAAGACAAGTAATCTTACATATAAATTTACTGAATTTATAAGAAATACTTTTTATAAATCAAATAAAATAGTTACATTAAAAGAAGAATTAGAATATTGTTTAGAGTACTTAAATTTACAGAAGATTAGATTTGGTAATAGATTAAATTTTGATATTAATTTAAGTATTGAAGAGGATTTCAAACTTCCATTTATGAGCATTTATCCTTTTGTTGAAAACGTTGTAACACACGGGATAAAGCATAAAGAAAATGGAGGAAGTATAAATATATCTGTATTGGAAGAAGAGGAATCTATAATAATTTCAATAGTAGATGATGGAGTAGGGATATCAAAAGAAAAATTAAAAGTTATAAATTTAGGAGAAAAAAACACAAGTTATTCATTAAGTGGAATATCAGTTGCAAAACAACGAATAAAAAATTTCTATAAGTATGATTATTGTATAGATATAGAGAGTGATTTAGGGATAGGAACTAAAGTTACAATAAGCTTACCAATTGATGAAAGGTAGGTAGTTATATATGTGTAATGTTATTTTAGTAGATGATGAGTGTATAGAATTAGAAGCACTTAAAAAATTAATAAATAAAATTAATATTAAAATAAACATCGTAGGAACTGCAAATAATGGTAAAAAAGCAATAGAACTTGATAAAGAACTTAAACCAGATGTAATAATTATAGATAATGATATGCCAGGAATAAATGGTATTGAAGCTTCAAAATTTATAAAAGAAAGAGATAAAGAAAAAATTATAATATTGCTAATGGAGTATTATAATTTAAATAATAAAAAAATAAATTCTGATATTGATGATTACATATTAAAACCAATAAGTTCAGAAAAATTAGCTAAAGTATTAAATAAACATATTATGAATTTAAAAACAAATGAGAATAAATTAATAGGAAAAGAGTTGCTACTTTTAGATAAAATAATTTCTAATGAAGAAAAAGATACTGTGGAGTTACTTGATAATTTATTGTATGGATATAAACTTTTAAGTAATGGTGATATTAAGCTATATAAAGATAAGTGTAGAATTTTATTGAATAAAATGATTAATATCTTCATTAAGATTAGGAATAAGAATAAAGTGAATTCAAATATTAATTTATATAACGATAAGATAGAAGAGATTCATAATATAACGAAAATAAATGCTGTTATGAATGAATGTTTGGAGTTTATATGTAAAGATAATTCTGATGATATAATTAGAGAAAAGTTAATTGGAAACAAGGATATAAGTAAAGTTTTAAATCCAGTATTAACTTATATAAGTGAAAATTATACTGAAAAAATAACTCTAGAAAGTGCGGCTAATTCTTGTAACTTGAGTATATTTTATTTTAGTAAACTATTTAAAAAAGATATAGGTATGAAGTTTATTGATTATATAAACTTATATAAAATAGAAAAATCTAAGGAATTACTAGAAAATACAGATATGTCTATAATAAATATAGCTGTAACTTTAGGTCATGATGAATCGGGATATTTTTCTAAAGTTTTTAAACGGGTAGTTGGCATAACCCCTTCAGCATATAGAAATAATAATAAAAATAATTTATAAAGATATCTAAGGATGNNCATCCTTAGATATCTTTATATTTTTGTCATGCTTTAAAAGAGAGGACTTGAAGAGATATTATTTTTAGTGATTATAGTATAGATAGTAAATAATAATAGAAATATTTAGTCAATGTGTGTGTAATTTATCACTATGTAATAATAGAAAATTAGTGTAAATTTAAAAATTAAGAGTTTAAAAAACGTAATAATGCATAAAAACGTTATTATAAGACAAAAAAATACTGTTTAAGAAAAAAGAAAGATAGAAATAACAAAAAAGTACAAATAGTAAGCAATAAAATTTGTTAAAAATTTATCAATCAAATGATAAGATTAAATCAAGAAAAAGAGAATTTGATTGGAGGAATTTAAAATGATAAGTAAGGGATTTAGTACTCAAACAGAAAGAATAAATATTTTAAAAGCTCAAATATTAAATGCGAAACCATGTGTTGAGTGTGAAAGAGCGATATTAATAACAGAATCTTTTAAGGCAACAGAAGGTGAACCCGCAGTATTAAGAAGGGCATTAGCTTTAAATAATATATTAAAAAATATTCCTGTGACAATTAGAGAAGAGGAACTTATAGTAGGTAGTTTAACTAAAGAGCCAAGATCTTCTCAAGTATTCCCTGAATTTTCAAATAAGTGGTTAAAAGATGAATTAGATAGAATTGATAAAAGAAATGGGGATGCGTTCCAAATTTCAGAAGAAAGTAAAGAAAAATTACAATCTGTATTTGAATATTGGGATGGAAAGACAACAAGTGAATTAGCAACTTCATATATGTCAGAAGAAACAATAAATGCAGTAAATGCAGATATTTTTACAGTAGGAAATTATTACTATAATGGAGTAGGTCATATTGCTGTAAGTTATGATAAAGTATTAAAAATTGGATTCAATGGAATTATAAAAGAAGCAAAGGATCAATTAGAAAAAAGCAGAAGTATAGATCCAAACTTTATAAAGACAGAGAAGTTCTTAAATAGTGTTATTGTTTCTTGTGAATCAGCAATAACATATGCAAATAGATATGCTGAAGAAGCTAAAGAACTTGCAAAAAATACAAATGATGCAAGAAGAAAATCTGAACTTGAAAAAATCGCAGAAATTTGTACAAAGGTTCCAGCAGAGCCAGCAACATCTTTCTACGAAGCGTGTCAATCATTTTGGTTTGTTCATGCAATAATAAACACAGAATCTAATGGACATTCTATTTCACCAGCTAGATTTGACCAATACATGTATCCATATTATGCAAATGATAAAAATATAACAAAAGAATTTGCTCAAGAATTAATAGATTGTATATGGATAAAATTAAATGATATTAACAAAGTAAGAGATGAAATTTCAACTAAGCACTTTGGTGGATATCCAATGTATCAAAACTTAATTGCAGGAGGACAAACTCCAGAAGGAAAAGATGCAACAAATGAAATATCTTATATGTGTCTAGAAGCATCAGTACATGTTAAATTACCTCAACCATCTTTATCAGTAAGAATATGGAACAAAACTCCAGACGAATTCATGCTTAGAGCAGCAGAATTAACTAGAGAAGGATTAGGACTTCCTGCATACTACAATGATGAAGTTATTATTCCATCATTAGTTGCTAGAGGGCTTACATTAGAAGATGCAAGAGATTATGGAATTATTGGTTGTGTTGAACCACAAAAGCCAGGAAAGACAGAAGGATGGCATGATTCAGCATTCTTTAATCTTGCTAGAATAGTAGAATTAACTATAAATTCAGGAATGGACCATGGTAAACAAATAGGACCTAAAACTCAAAGTTTTGAAGAAATGACTTCTTTCGAAGAATTCATGACTGCTTACCAAAATCAAATGGAATACTTTGTAAGACATATGTGTACTGCAGATAACTGTATAGATATTGCACATGCAGAGAGAGCACCATTACCTTTCTTATCTTCAATGGTTGATGATTGCATTGGAAGAGGAAAGAGTCTTCAAGATGGAGGAGCAGAATATAACTTTAGTGGACCACAAGGTGTTGGAGTAGCTAATATTGGAGATGCACTAGTTGCAGTTAAAAAACTTGTTTTCGATGAAAACAAAATAACTCCTTCAGAATTAAAGAAAGTTTTAGCTGAAAACTTTAAGGATTCAGAACATATACAAGCATTACTTAAGAAAGCTCCTAAATTTGGAAATGATATTGATGAAGTTGATGATTTAGCTAGAGAAGGCGCATTAGTATATAGCAGAGAAGTTAATAAATATACAAATCCAAGAGGTGGTAAATTCCAACCAGGATTATATCCATCATCTATAAATGTATTCTTTGGAAGTTTAACAGGGGCTACTCCAGATGGTAGAAGCTGTGGACAGCCATTAGCAGATGGAGTTTCTCCATCAAGAGGATGCGATACTTCAGGACCTACTGCAGCTTGTAATTCAGTTGCTAAATTAGATCATTTTATAGCATCAAATGGAACATTATTTAATCAAAAATTCCATCCATCAGCATTAAAAGGTGATAATGGATTAATGAATTTAACAGCATTGATAAGAAGTTACTTTGATCAAAAAGGATTCCACGTTCAATTTAATGTAATAGATAAAGATATATTACTTGCAGCACAAAAAAATCCAGAAAACTATCAAGATTTAATTGTTAGAGTTGCAGGATATAGTGCACAATTTATATCTTTAGATGAGTCTATACAAAATGATATTATTGCAAGAACAGAACATGTTATGTAAAAAAAATTTTTAGAGGAGGATATGAAAGTGATGAGTACAGACATAAAAGGAGTTATATTCAATATACAGAAATTTTCATTACATGATGGACCAGGAATAAGAACAATAGTGTTTTTTAAAGGGTGTCCAATGTCATGCTTATGGTGCAGCAATCCAGAATCACAAGATATTGCTCCTCAAATAATGTTTAATAAAAATTTATGTACTAAATGTGGAAGATGTGAATCACAATGTGAAAGTTTAGCTATTGATATGGATTCATCGTATAGAGTAAATGAAGATAAATGCACACAATGTGAAAAGTGCGTTGATAATTGCTTAAATGGAGCACTTATTCTTGAAGGAAAAGAATGTAGTACTGAAGAGATTATTAATGAATTAAAAAAAGATAGTGTTCATTATAGAAGATCAAATGGCGGAATAACATTATCTGGAGGAGAAGTATTACTTCAACCAGATTTTGCAGTAGAGTTATTAAAAAAATGTAAATCATATGGATGGCATACAGCTATTGAAACTGCAATGTATGTAAATAGCGAAGCAGTTAAAAAAGTTATCCCATATATAGATTTAGCTATGATTGATATAAAGAGCATGAATAGTGAAATACATAAAAAATTCACAGGTGTAGATAATGAGATTATTTTAAATAATATTAAATTAAGTGATGAAATAGCCAAGGAAATAATAATTAGAGTTCCAGTTATTGAAGGATTTAATGCAGACTTAGAAAGTATTAAGGAAATAGCGGAATTTTCAAAAACATTAAAAAAATTAAAGAGAATAGATCTTCTTCCATATCATAACTATGGAGAAAGTAAGTATGAAGCTATAGGAAAAGAATATCTTCTTAGCGAACTAAAAACTCCTAGTGACGAAAAAATGGAAAAGTTAAAGTCTCTAATTGAAAGCATGGGTATATGTTGTACAATAGGAGCTCAGTAATTTTTACATAAGAAATTTTAATGTAAACAAAAGAATTCTATTAAAAAAACAATATATTACTATATAGAAAAATAGAAGGTTATAATTAAACAACAGATTACTAACATACAACAATAAAATTTATTAATATTAAAAGGATATTTTGATAGTATTAAAATGAAGAAAAATTAATGTTAAATAAAAGTTAATAAAATTAATTTTGATTAATAAAAGAATATATTAATGGAGAGTGAAACATAATGAGAATGTATGATTACTTAGTACCAAGTGTAAACTTTATGGGAGCAAACTCAGTATCAGTAGTAGGTGAAAGATGTAAAATATTAGGCGGAAAGAAAGCTTTAATAGTTACAGATAGATTTTTAAGAGATATGGAAGGCGGCGCTGTTGAATTAACAGTTAAATATTTAACAGAAGCAGGAATAGAAGCTGTTTATTATGATGGTGTTGAACCTAATCCAAAAGATGTTAATGTTTTAGCTGGATTAGAAATATTCCAAAAAGAAAATTGTGATATGATTGTAACAGTAGGTGGCGGAAGTGCTCATGATTGTGGTAAAGGAATAGGTATTGCAGCAACACATGAAGGAGATCTTTATGACTATGCTGGAATAGAAACACTTTCTAATCCATTACCTCCAATTGTAGCAGTAAATACTACAGCAGGAACTGCTAGTGAAGTAACTCGTCATTGTGTTTTAACTAATACAAAGAAGAAAATAAAATTTGTTATAGTTAGTTGGAGAAATTTACCTTTAGTTTCTATAAATGATCCAATGCTTATGGTTAAAAAACCAGCAGGATTAACAGCAGCTACAGGAATGGATGCATTAACTCATGCTATCGAAGCTTATGTATCAAAAGATGCAAATCCAGTAACTGATGCATCTGCAATACAAGCTATTAAGTTAATATCACAAAACTTAAGACAAGCAGTAGCTTTAGGTGAAAACCTTGAAGCAAGAGAAAATATGGCTTATGGATCATTACTTGCAGGAATGGCGTTTAACAATGCTAATTTAGGATATGTACATGCTATGGCTCATCAATTAGGTGGATTATATGATATGCCACATGGTGTTGCTAATGCTATGCTATTACCTCACGTTGAACGTTATAACATGATATCAAATCCTAAGAAGTTTGCTGATATAGCAGAATTTATGGGAGAAAATATTTCAGGTCTTTCAGTAATGGAAGCAGCAGAAAAAGCTATAGATGCTATGTTTAGACTTTCAAAAGATATTGGAATACCAACAAGCTTAAAAGAAAAAGGAATTAAAGAAGAAGATTTCGAATACATGGCAGAATTAGCATTACAAGACGGAAATGCATTCAGTAATCCAAGAAAAGGAAATCAACAAGATATAATAAATATATTCAAATCAGCTTACTAATTAAATAGAATATTTATATTTAGAGTAAAAATTTTTGAGAAAAGTTTAGAAAAAGAAGTTGATTACTAAAAAATCAACTTCTTTTTTGATTAATTTAATTTCAACTTCTTTAAATCATCTAAAGTAAGGAGTCCCTTTATTGTAATGATTATGTTATTATCTTGTATTTTTATATCTTTAACCTTGATATTATTAATACTGCTTATAGAAAGAGTAATGTCACCAGTATTTTTATCAAATTCTACAAATTCATTTGATTTTAATTTAGAAAAAATCAAATCTTTATTAATGTTAATGAAACCAACATTACCACTATCATAATGAAGAATACATTTGCCATTTTCAGCAGAAGCAGTAAATACTAAATGGCCCTCTAAAGGAATTCCATTGTATTTTAAATGAAAGATAAGATTAAGATTGTTTTCATTTATATTTACTTTTAATCCAGTTATTAAATTTGAGAGTTTATTATTACTTTTTTTAATTAAACCAATAAACATAGAACTTAAGTCTTCTTCAGAAAGTGTTAAAGAAGTCTCAAGGGATATTTCCTTAGAAGATAAATTTAAATCATTCCTTGATAGTTTATCTAGCAGATTTAAATCATTAAAATTAGATGAAGTATTAATATCTATGACTTCAGTTTTAGGGTAAAAGCCAATGTAATAAGTAGCACTTAAAGTTAAAAGAATTACTAGTATTATACTTAAAAATATACTAGTCTTTTTTGTTTTTGCCATAAGTTTAACCTCCCTTAGTAAATATTTTAATTATATGTTTTAAAGTAGTATTTGTAAATTTAAATAGAAATTTAAAAAGTAAACTTTAACAGAAAATCGTTTTTAGATGTAAACAAGAAATTAAAATATAAATTATAGTAATAACAAGTTTGTAATCACTATAATTTATAATATCATAATAAATAGTTTACCTTATTTAGAAGAAAAAATAAAAATATAGAATAATAATTAAATTTCTATTAATTTTTACAATTTTTAATAATATAGTCCCTTTTTAGAGTTTGTTTGTTGTATTATTAAATGGTACAATTTACAAGGATGATTAAGGGGGAAACGTAAATGAAAAAGAAATTAATTGTAATAGGAACTGCAGTATTAATGACGATATGTAGTGGAAGTGTACAAGCATTTGCATATGATAACAATGCAAATACTAAAATAGAAATTTCTGAAGAAGAGAAATTTGAGCCTGAAAGAAATTGGCTTAATATGGAAGTGGCAGATGAGCTTAATAAGAAATTTAATGAACTTACAAAAGAAGATTTTTTAAAGATTAAGAAATTGGATTTGCATTACAAAAGATTAGAAGGGGAATTACCAGAAACAATAGGTTTAATGAAAAACTTAGAGTATTTAAATTTAAACTATTGTAAATTGACTAAAATTCCTGATAATATAACAGAATTAACTAAATTAACATATATAGATTTAGGTGACAATAAGTTTAGAGAATTACCAGAAAAATTTGAAGAAAAGATAATTAAAGGTGAATATCAATATGTTGATGTTGAAAGCAATGAAGTAAGATTAAAAGAAGGATTGCATTTTTTAAAGGGAAAGTGGACATACTTAGACAGACACGGTGATAGAGTTAAAGAAACTATAAAAGTTAATGGTAAAACATATAACTTTAATGAAGATGGTACATTAAAAATTGGTTGGCAAAAAGAATCAGAGAAGTGGTTTTATTATGACACTTCTGGAGAGTTAATAAAAAACACATGGAAAGTAATTAATGGCAAGAAGTATTACTTTAATGAAAATGGTGAAATGTTAACAGGATTTATAGAAGTGAATTCAAAAAAATATTATTTAAATTCTAACGGAGAAATGGCTACTGCTTGGACAAAAATAGATAATCAATATTATTATTTTGATAGTAGCGGGATAATGCTTAGCGGTTGGTTAGATGAAGGCAATAATAGGTATTATTTAGATCAAAATGGTATTATGGTATCTGGAAAAGAAATTACTATAGATGGTAAAAAATATAGATTTTATTCTAATGGAGCACTAATTAAAAATACATGGATTGATGATAATACATATGTTCAGCCTAATGGAGAAACTGTAAATACATCTAGTAATTATTCTCATTCTAATGTTCAACTTAATGCATTTAAGTATATGACAAATCCTAGTAATCAATTAAGCGTTCATAATAAAGCTGTAGAACTTCATGGAGGAGAGACAAGCAATAATTGCGTATATTTCTTATCAGAAGTTTTAAGAAGAAGTGGTGTTTGGTTACCAGAGCAAACTTGTAATACTTACGAATTAGAAGGATTATTAAAAGAAAAAGGATTTATAGCATCAAGTGATTTCACACAATTAAAACCAGGGGATATTTTATATACTAATGGTCATACTCATGTGTATTTATTTATGGGATGGAGAGATAATCAATATGCTTATATAGTAGATAATCAAAGAGATAAATTTGATAATGAAATATTCCATATAAGAAATGTATATAATGATGATTCAACATACTCTACTGATAGAGCAATATATTTCTATTATTATCCATACTAAAATTTTAGTTTTATTTTGGTAGAAAAGGAGAGAATTTTATGAATATTAATAAAGAATATATTTTAAAAACAGCAAAAGAAATATTAGAATTTAATAGTCCAACTGGATTTTGTTTTGACATAATGAAAAAGATTGAAGAAATTGCTAAAGGTTTTGGATATGAATTTGAAACAACAAGAAAAGGTTGTGGAATAATAACTGTAAAAGGTGAATCTAATAATGAAGTAATAGGATTATCAGCTCATGTAGATACTTTGGGCGCAATGGTTAGATCAATAACAAGTGATGGAAAATTAAAATTTACTTTGCTTGGAGGTCCAATAGTTCCAACGTTAGATGGAGAATATTGCATCATAAGAACTAGAGAAGGAAAGCTTTATAACGGTACATTTTTAAGCACAAGTCCTGCAGCTCATGTTTTTGAAGATAGCTCAAGCAAAACACGTGAACCTAAAAATATGGAAATAAGAATAGATGAGGTAGTAAAATCTAAAGAAGATGTTGAAAAGTTAGGAATTTGTGCAGGTGATTTTGTATTTATTGATCCTAAAACAACAATAACAGAAAGTGGATTTATAAAGTCAAGATTTATAGATGATAAAGGTAGTGTATCTTGTTTAATGGGATTACTTGAACTATTCAATAGAGAAAAGATAACTCCTAAATTTACAACTAAGATATTTATTTCAGTTTATGAGGAAGTTGGACATGGTTCATCATATATTCCCAAGGATATAACAGAAATGATAGCTGTAGATATGGGATGTATAGGTGATGATTTGAATTGCACAGAATATGATGTTTCAATATGTGCAAAGGATTCTGGCGGCCCCTACGATTATAATATGACAACAAATCTAGTTAATTTAGCTAAGGAAAACGACATAAATTATGCAGTAGATATTTATCCAATGTATGGATCAGATGTCGGAGCTGCACTTAGAGGTGGAAATGATATAAGAGGAGCCCTTATAGGACCTGGCGTTCATGCATCACATGGAATGGAAAGAACTCATTATAATGCACTTGAAAACACAATAAAATTATTATATTTATATTTAACTAAGCAATAATTATATTTAAAGTGTAAAGCTGTTTCAAATTAAATAAAAAATTTGAAACAGCTTTTTTACTTTAAAAACATGTTAACAAATTTAAGTGAAAATTAGCAAAAGTAAACAATTACACCGCAATGGATATTATTATTATAATATTTATAAGTCATGTAAAAGATAGAAGGAATTTTACCATGTCTTATATAATAAAATTATATGAGAGGAGTGGTAAATTTGAAGGTGGTCAATAAAGAAAACAAATGCAATGCATGCCATAATATTGTAAAATGGAATTGCATAATTTATGGTGAGAGGACAGCTACAATAAAAAGAGAGGGTATGCAAGCGCAAGAGGTAATAGCCATAGGTGAAACTATAGGAAGTAACGGAACAATAACTAATTATGAAGCAATTGTTAAATGTCCATTTTGTAATACAAAAAATAAATTTTCAATATAAAAACAATTAGAACTCTAGAAATAGGGTTCTAATTGTTTTTATATTTAACTTTTGAATATGTCTTAAATCTGTGTCTATATATGCAATAGGGAAAGTGGCATTGTAATTGGACTTTGCTTATGCATATATCAGCACTCTGCTAAAACAGAGCCTAAATTTTAAACTTTTGTACCATTTCAGTAAGTCTTTGAGCTAATTCTGCTTGACCTTGTGCAGCCAATGCTATCTCATTTGTAGCTCTTGTGTTCTCATTAACACTTTCTTTAATTAAGTCCACTCTTTCATTTGAATTTTGAGCTATTGTATCCATGTTTTGAATTGCCCTGCTCACATCCCCTATTGTAGAAGCTACATTTTGTGACATAGATGAAATTTCTTCTGACATTTTACTTACAAAATCAGAATCATTATAATATTGATGTCCTGCTTCACCATATGCATCAAATTGTTCTTGTATATCATCATGAATGAATTTAAGTATATCTGTACCAGTATTAATACTTATTTTAAATGCTTTATTAACTTCAATAATTGTATCTTGTATCCCAGTCACTGCTAATGATGATTGTTCTGCAAGCTTTCTAACTTCTTCTGCAACAACTGCAAAACCTTTTCCAGCTTCTCCAGCTCTAGCTGCTTCTATTGCTGCATTTAATGCAAGCAAATTAGTTTGACTTGCTATATTAGATATTGTATCTGCCATATCTCTTATATTATCAACTACTTTACCATCTTCAATAGCTTTCATCATTTTCTTTTCTTGTTCACTGTATAACTTTTCAGTATTTTCAATAGCTATTTTACTATTATTTTGAACTACTAAAGCTTTTTCCTTAAATTCATTAGCATTATTACTTCCTTGTACTGCTTTAGAAGAAAGCTGAGTAATACTTAAATCTACTTCTTCTACAGCTGAAGTCACTTCTTGTGATGTTGCACTGGTTTCATGCATTCCATTTGCAATCTCATTTACAGCTTCATTTATATGCATTGCATTTGCTGATAACTCTTCGACTGTCGCTGAAAGTTCTTCACTAGCTGAACTTATATCTTGAGAATCATCCATTATATTTTTCACTAATTCTCTTATATTTTCTTGCACTTTATTTAAAGCATTAGCAGCTTTTCCAAATTCATTAGTTGTTCCAATGTCAAGTGATGTTGAAAAATCATATAGAGCTAACTTTTCTGCAAAATTTATCATTTTGTCTAATAACTTAGATATACTAAGTGATGAGCTTAATGCAAGTGTAATTGCAATTAAAATTGATATTATAGTTGTAACATCAATGAATAATTTGGCTTTAATAAAAGTATCTTTATTATTCTCATTAGCTGTTTTAGCGATATTCTGATTTATCTCTACAAGTTCATTAAGACTTTTAGTCATTTCTTGTTGTATAGGTTGTATGTCTAAATATTTTTTTTCAGCACCTTCAAAGTTACCCTCATAAATATAACTAACTAAACTTTCTCTTTCTATCCTATACTTCTCTAAACCTTGTTTAAATTTATTAAATGCTTGTCTTTCTTTGTCTGAAATATTTCATTCTTCATATTCTTTTATGTATATAGTATTTTCTTCAACTTTTTCATTTATTTCTGTTTTAGCATTTTCAAACATATTTTTATGATCTTCATGCATTTCAAGCAATATTTTTCCATTTATTGTTTCTAAGTTTGCCTTTATCGATAAGATTTTTTGCATTGCTTGTAAATCAACATTATACATTTCCTTTACATTATTATTTGTATTTATTAATGCTTCTCTTCCAACTAAACCAATTAATATTACAATCATTGCCATAAACAAAAATGATCCTATTAATTTAGTTTTTACTTTTAAATTTTTATAAAAGTCCATTTCACTCTTCCTCTCTAATTTTGTATTTTATCAATTGCTATATTATGTAAAAAACTTTAATTATTTAATCACTATCTATTTCGTAAGGAACCTTAAATTCTTTATATAAATATTAATACATTAATTCAGTAATTATTTTTACCAAATTAATAAATTATTTTTTTATTATACTATACTGTCTATATAATTCCAAAACATTCCCCTTAATTATCCTTATTATTTATTAAGTAACAAAAAAAAGCCACTAAGGCTTTTTTTTTAATATATTTTTATGAAATAAGTCTTCCATCTTCAGAAAAAGTATATACTTTCTTTTCAATAATAACTTTTCCTTTTTGTATTAAACCGTTTTTATTTGCATAATATAAAATTCCACAATCATCAATCCATCCAATTTGCATTATACCTCTTGAATTTGTAAAGTATTCGCTTTCACCATCTTTAATCCAACCAGTTTGCATCTCTCCATCATCATTTAGATAATACCATGCATGTCCATCTTGAACCCAGCCTATTTTCATAAAACCTTCATTAAAAAAATACCATTTTCCTTTTAAATTCTTCCAACCACTATAGTCTAATTCCATCAGTACATCCCCCTGTTACTCTAAAATACTTATCTATTTAATTATGTTTTAAACATATATAATTTCCTATATGAACAAAAGTGGCTACGCCACGTTTCAATTGACAGTTGAAAATGGACAATTATGGTTGAAAGCCACAGGCGTTCTTAAAAATATATATTTTAGAAATCACAACGTGATTTCATCCTAAATTGTCAATCGTCCATTGTCCATTCAAAATATCTCATTTTACCTTAGATTTTTTTAGCCATGCACCCTTTCCAAACGCAGTGAAGGAATAATGGTGCGGCATATGATTATTTTTTATTCTTTAGAGATACTTATCATATCTTTAAAACATGCTATTCTAGAAATTATCCACAGACTTAAGATTTTTATAATCTCCTAAAGAATAAAAAAAGGATGAGATAACCCCATCCTTTTTCATTTAAGATAATCATCTAATAATTATCTTATCCAAGCTCCGTTAGCTCCTAATTTGTATCCATCTACAGTTGTATTAGAAAGCATTTTTCCTGAAGCATTTAAGAAGTACCAAGTTCCGTTATCATTTAACCAACCTGTTTTCATTGCTCCTGAAGCTTGTAAGTAATACCAAGTTCCGTTGTCATTTAACCAACCAGTTTTCATTGCTCCTGATCCTTGCATAAAGTACCAAGTACCATTAACGTTTTGCCATCCAGTTAACATAGCTCCTGAAGCATTAGTGTAGTACCAAGTTCCATTATCGTTGATCCAACCAGTTTGCATGATTCCAGCTGCATTTAAGAAGTACCAAGTTCCGTTGTTATTTAACCAACCAGTTGCCTTAGTTCCATCTTCTTTAACAAATGTCCAAGTTCCATCTGAGTTTTTAACCCATCCAGTAGTTACTTCTGGCTTTTCAACTTCTCCTGAATCTTTGTTTCCAACTACTGAGTAAACTTCATCTTTTTCATTCCAAACAACCATGTTGTCTTTGTTATAAACTGACATTTCACTCATTGATCCGTCTACTTTGTAAACTTTGTCCCAATCTTCTTCATTATCAAATTTATAAACAAATCCACTTTCTAATAACCACATGTTACCGTCAACGTCGATATCAAAAGCTGTTCCTTCTTCTGCATCTACATCTTCGATTTCAGTATAAGTATATCCTCTTTCAGTAGAGAATTTAACTGTTTTAGCTTCAACTTTTACTTTATTAGCAGTTGTAGTTGTTTTGTAAGCTACTAATTTTCCATCAACAACGTTGAATGACATATCAGCTAATTGAGCAGTTGCATCTACACCATCTTTATCTGTTATAGCATAGTTAGCTACTGTTTTAGCATATTTAGCTCCATCTATAGTATCAGAAGCTTGTGCTTTTGATATTTTTTGGATAACTTTAAATTGTACTTTACCATCTACTGGTGTTACTGTAACATTATTTATTGATTTTATTGTATCAGTTCCAGCTTCTACTGTTATAGTTGCTGTTCTGTAGATATTATCAGAGTCTTGTCCAATTACTTTTGAATCAGTAATTTTCGCAGATACTTTTTGTCCATCTGTAATTGATTTTTCAGTATCTTCAGTGTTGTTTAAAGTAACTGATTTTGCGCTTGATCCAGTTGTAACTTCAACTTTAATTTTTCCTAAGTTGTAGTCAGCATCTATATAGTTTCCTTTAACGTCTGTATAAACATTGTTTCCATCATATTTAACGCCATACCAAGCATCAGTAAATTTAGCACCTTCAAGTAAAGTGAAATCTGAAGCATTCTTTAATTCACTATGTTCAGTTGTGTATCTATCATCAGCTTTATCTTTAATTTGTTTTCTTAAGCTTACTGCTAAATCATCTAAAGTATTTTCTTTTAAATCTTCATCTATAACTTTACCAGTTTCTAAATCGATGTAGTAATCTCCACCTTCAACTGAAAGATATTTGTTAGCGTATACTCCATCAACATCTACTCCAGTATCAAGGTTTTCTAATTCTGAGTACTTTCCATCATTTAAGTAGTAAGCAGCATCAGTATCTCCATCTTTAACGTTACCATCAACGAAGAACTTTCCATCTTTAAATGCTACTGCATTATAGATTGTACCATCTTTTGATTCTATTCTTTGGTAGTCAGCAGCGCTAACCCCTGTTGGAACTATTGAAGCAACAGCAGTTGCAGCAACTAAAAGAGCTGTTAATTTGTTCATTCTTTTTATCATACTTTTTTCTCTCCTTGTTCTTTTATCCTTTGTAATACTTAACTTTAATAAAAGCTTTATCTTTTGTAAGTATGGCTTTACCATATAAAAAAACAATTCATATTATTAGTAATCATTATATAATATAATTCCTTAATAAGTGGTTTTTTATATCTCATATGCCATAGTTTTATTTTAACACCTTTCGACTTTATTGGAAATAGTTTTTATGAATTTTATTACTAGATTATATTTCCTATAAAAGAATTTAAAACTATTGGATATTACAAAATCCATTTTTATTCTCAAAATTTTGTACATATTCATTTTAATGAGATTAAAAGCTTGTCTTTTTTCAATTTTATTCTTTTATTTCATATTATTACATAAATGTTGAAAGTGCCTGTCACCAATGTAATATGGTGACAGTCACCAGCTTGGTTATTTCTGAGTAAAGTGACAGTCATCAGCTTGGCTAAATTTCTCTTTACAATGCTTATATGATTATTTTTTATTCTTTAGATATACTCATCATGCCCCTAAAATACAATATCCCCATAAGTTATCCGCATATTTCCATGTGATATAATTTTCTAAAGAATAAAAAAAACGCTACGAATAAAACTCATAGCGTTTTTTCGGTGACAGTCACCAATTAACAAAAGTGACAGTCACCAACCCCAATTGGTGACTGTCACTAGCTAGTCCAAGAATAGCTAAATTAATAAATTAATGAACCATCTTGTCCTAAGTTATACCATTTACCATCTAAGAATATATATCCAGTCTTCATCTTTCCTGAAGAATCAAAATAATAATCCTTACTATTTATTCTTTGCCAGCCTGTCTTCATAACACCACTATTATTTAAATAGTAATAATTCTTCCCGTCATATAGCCAGCCTTTTTTCATTGTTCCATCATCATTTAAATAGTACCAATTTAAATCATAATACTCCCAGCCTCTTCTCATTGTACCGTTGTCTAATAAGAAATACCAATTACCTTTATACAGTTTCCAACCAGTTTCAAGCATCCCATTAGGTCCAAACATGTACCATTCTTTATCATAATATCCCCAGCCAGAATTCTTCATAGCACCATCGCCTTGAAGATAGTACCAATACCCATTATCTTTAAACCAATTGGTTTTCATTGTTCCATCCGCATTTAGATAATACCATTGTCCACTTTCGTTAATCCATCCGTTCTTTTCCATATATCCATTGATATTTACAAAGTACCATTGATTATCATATTTTACCCATTTATTTTTTACTTGATTACCTAAAGCATCATAAAATGTCCAATCATCACCTGATAATACCCATTCATTAATAGCTTCAATTCTATCTCTAATTACACTTACTCTATATAAAGTAGTAGTTTTCTTATCTTCTGCTACAACTTCAATATTAATAAGATTTGCCCCTATTTTTAAATCAATGTAATCAGATTCTTGTGCACTTGCATACTCTTTGCCATTTATCTTTATAGTTGCTTTATCATTTTGAGCTTTAAATACAATTTTAGTTTTTGATACTGCCCTCTCTACTTTAACAGTATAAAGATAAGTTTCTGGATCAAATTTAGGTGATAAAGTTCCTTCAGTACTCTTAAGATTTGAAAGTTTTACATTATCTTTTCCATATCTTCTTGTGATAACTATATTATAAGTACTAGTATCACCTTTAGCATCAGTAACTTTTATTTCTATTTCGTTAGAACCTTCATCTAAACTAATATAACCTGTAGTTCCTCCACTTACAACAGTTTTGCCATTAACCTTAATAGTTGATGTAGCATATTCAGCTGTTGGAGTAACAGTTACAGCAGTTACTTTATTTTCAACAGTAGCTGTATAATCAAAAGTTTGTTTATTAAATGATGGTGAAAGTGATGCTGAATTTATTTTTAAAGATTTTAAATAAGAACTTCTTGGCGCTTCAGTTCTAGTAACCTCTAAACTATAAACTCCAACTTCGCCATCTTTTGTAGTTACTCTAATAGTTATATCATTCTTTCCTTCTTTTAATGATATAGGTTGACTATTAGTTCCACTATTTACAAGAACACCATTTATTCTTATAGTAGATGAATTATCTGCTGCTGTTGGTTTTAATACAACCTTATCTGTTGCTGTTGGAACAGTAGCAGTATAATCCGTAGTTTCCGGATTAAATGTAGGTGATAATGTTACACCTGTTAAAGACTTTAATTTAGCACTGCCTTTTTTAGCAATTACAAGTTTAAATATCTTCGTACGTCCATTAACTGTTCTACTAATAAGTATTTCATTTTCTCCACCTAGTAATTTAAAGGTGCCTGTCTTACCATCCATAGTAATTTTAACACCTGAGGTTATGGCCTTTCCATTTTCATCTACAATACTAACTTTAGCTGTATCTATATCATCTCCTAATCCTGAGATATAGTAATCATCGCCATCAGAATTATAGTCTAAGTCAAGAGTCATTGCTCCACCACTACCAGATGCAGCTATCATTATCTTGTTAAATTTAAATGTATCCGCATTTTCTTCTTTAAATTTAAAAGTAACATTATAAGATTTAACCTCTTGAGTTCCTAAATCTTTTACTTTAATAGTAGCATTAAAATCATTATATTTAGTCATAGCTATTTTATAACTTGTAACCCCATTGCTTGTTGAACTTGCAATTTTTACACCACTTGAATTAGATGTTACCCCTTCGAGTTTGTAATATGACGTATCACTTGATTTTATATTAATAGTCGATACTGACATATCAATTTCATCCGTATAATAAGCATTTGAAGAACTTTTATTAATATCTAAATTAGCTCCACCCGCTTCTACAACAAATCCTAAATTCAATTCCACCGCACTTGCAGATTTAATATTCCCCAGTTGAATTCCTGTTATCATAACCGTCAATATTAAAAATTGTGAAATAACTCTTTTAAAATTAATTTTCATCATTTATTTTTATTGCTAAATGAATATTAACTTTAGCAATTTCCTCCTCCCTTTTTGTTAGTAAATTAAGCTTTTATCCTACATTAATTATCGTTTAAGCCTACATAAACTTTACATAAGCAATTATAACAATTATAGCCATTTTTTTAAACACAAAAATCCAATTTTCGCTTAATAATTAATTTTTTTTTACAAATAATCGGTTATTTTATTCTTATTAACATATATCTTTTGTGTAAAGCGAATCAAATGCTATGTTTTAAAATCAAATTTATATTTTTGTATAAAGCTTCTGGACAAAAATTTCCAGTGTGAGCTTATCCTTTAAAATATGGCAAAACAAAAAATACAAGGAGGAATGCTTTTATGGCTATAACAAAATTAGTAACAGGTTGTTCATTAGGTATCGAGGTGCAAAAGGGGGTTGATAAATTAGGTGATCCAATCTATACAAAAAAAACATTTTCAAATGTTAATCCATCAATAGGTGCTGACGATTACTTTGAAGTTGCTAGTGCAATAGAAAAAGTACTCGATGCTGATTGTCGAAACTATATCATAACTGATTCATCAAAATTAATGAATGAATAAAATTTAAACTAAAAAACTTACTTTATTACCACACATCAAAATTCAATAAATTGCAATATTATACTTTTTAAATATTTATGTAATTTATTGTAGAAAATATTAAAATTAATAATCTTTAGGAGGAATTACAATGGAATATATATTATCAATGACTTTTATTAATTCTACTGGTTCTAAAACAAATATAAATATAAGTGGTGTTAAAAATGATTTAACTGATGAGAATGTAAAAGCTTTAATGCAGTTAATAATTGATAAAAACTTCTTTTTAACAAGTAAAGGATCTTTCGTTAAAATTGAAAATGCTCAATTAACTCAAAAAGAAATTAAAAAGTATACAGTTAAATAAAATAATTTTAAAAAAGTCATGTCCTAGCGACATGGCTTTTTCCATTTTCTGGACCCCAGGGGTAAATTAAAAAATTAAAATTTTTTTGGTTTTTTCATGAGTTAAAGCATATATATTTTATGAACATACAATTTATTACTTATATTACAATTTTATTGCATTTTTCAATATAAATATTAATTATTTTTAAAAGGGGATGGGTAAATATGAACTTTAACGCTATTGAGAGATTAGTTTATTTATCGAAACTAGGTGACAAAAAAGCTAAAGAAGAACTTGCAAAAGAATTTAAACCAATGATATTAAATATTGCTGCAAAAACTTTTACACATGGTTATGATTTTTTAGATATAAAAAATGAGTGTTATGCTAAACTTTTTAGCTGCATTGATTATTACTCACTATCTGAACATAAATTTGTTGCATATGCTACAAATTCAATACAAAATGAAATAAAACAAATATTAAGAAAAACTAAAACTAGAGATGCTGCTGAAGGCTCAGATGCTTTAATATTAAATGATAATTTAGAATATGTATTGATATCAAAAGAACCAACTCCTGATGAAGTTTTATATAAAAATGATGAAAAAAAGAGATTAAAACTAGCTTTAAGTAAATTAGATGATGATGAACGACAACTAATAGACTTTATAATAATAAAGAATAATCCTTTAGTAAAATACTCTAAGATTACTAAAATACCATATACAACATTACATCGTAAAAAGAAAAAAACTCTAAAAAAATTAAGTGAATATTTAAATTAATTTAAAAATTTAAGGAGATGTAAAGGATATGAATATCAATGAATTAGTCAACTTAATTGGCAATGTAGGCTTCCCTGTGGCAGTTAGCAGTTACTTATTAATAAGACTAGAAAAACAAATACATGAACTTAATCTATCTATAAATAAATTAAATACCATAGTATCAACAAAACTTGGATTACCCCAAGGATAAAGAAAAGCATAGGATGCATCCTATGCTTTTCTTTATAATAATGACTTTTTCCATTTTTTACACCCCAGGGGTGAGTTAAACTACTTCTCCACTACCACTAAAATTATAGTTTACACCATTTATAGTCTTTGTCCCTTTTTGCATTGATCCATCTGAATTTAAATAATATTTTTTATCTCCTTCTTGTAACCAACCTGTTCTCATAGAACCATCAGCATTTGAATAGTACCAGTTATCTCCTATTCTATACCAACCAACAGTCATAGATCCATCTCCGTTTAAATAGTACCAGAATCCATTCAACTTAACCCAACCAGTTGCCATTGAACCATCATAATTTAGGTAGTACCATTTTCCCTTATCTTCTAGCCAACTTGTCTTCATATTTCCATCAGCTGTTAAGAAATACCACTTATTACTTGCATCTTTAAACCATTGATTCTTTAAAACAGCACCATTAGCATCGTGATATTGCCAATTTCCATCTGTCTTCTTAACCCATTTACCTTTAACAACACTACCTGCATTATTTGATGAGTTAGAATTGCTATTGTTATTGTTATTGTTATTTCCATTTCCTGGTGTTACTGTCCCAGGATTTGAATTTCCACTACCTGGTGTTACTGTAGTACTTCCAGAATTACCATTTCCCGGAGTAGTTGTACTATCATTCGATGTAGAAACTGTTCCTCTAGTTATATTTAAAGTATATGTTCTATATTCATCATCATCATTTTCAACCTTAATTTTCACTACATTTTTCTTATTTAAATTTAAATCTACGGTTTTTTGATGCTTAGAATTAACCTTTTTATCATTTACAGTTACAGTATATCCCTCTTCTTCAGGAGTAGCTTCAA
Organism: Clostridium sp. ZBS15; assembly: GCF_023845705.1. Classification (NCBI taxonomy): domain Bacteria; kingdom Bacillati; phylum Bacillota; class Clostridia; order Eubacteriales; family Clostridiaceae; genus Clostridium; species Clostridium sp. ZBS15. The sequence continues at coordinate 1,165 of NZ_JAMQHY010000010.1, read as the reverse complement.
ATTTTACTGAATCAACTGAAGATTTAACTTTTATATCATATGAAGTAACCTTTTTATTAAAATCTAAATCTATATCTCCATCATTTAAAACTAAATCTTCTAAATAAATGGCATTTTGCTTATTATCTTCTTTTCCAGATGTACCTGAAGAAGAACTTGAAGAAGAATCTCTTCCACCTCTATATACATTTAATGTATATATTTTTTCATTATCATCTTCATCTGTAACTTCAATTTCAATTACATTCTTACCTTTTTTTAATTTTACCTTTTCAGAATAATCATCACTATCGCTTACTTTAGTTCCATCTATTCTTACAGTATAATCATCTTCTCTAGGTTTAGCTTTAATTTCAAATTCATCTACTGATGAATTTACATCAACATCATAGCTTGTCTTATTCTTAGAAAAAGATATTTTTCCATAATCTAAAGAAATACTAGATAAATATATATTGCTATCTTCCGATCCAGAAGAAGTTCTTTCTACATGAATTTCATATTCATCTTCAACATCATTCTTTACATTATTCTTATCAAACTTTCCATCTTTATAAGTTCTAACATATAATATATTTTTACCCTTTGAAAGTTCTATTTCTTCTTCTTTTTTAAATGGAGTTGATCTTTTATTATTATCAATAAAAATATAAGTTTTATAGTTAGAATCTGTGTCACAACTTACATTAACACTTTTTAATGAAGTCTTTGCATAATACTCGCTTCTGCTTCCTCTAAATGTTGTAACTGAATCATATTCATCATCTCTATATAATTTAATTATATTTGATGTGCCAGTTTTATTTAATTTCATATCATTTATATGACTACTTGAGGCATATGCTTTTGTAATAAATAAATTAGTATATTTTGTTGGTTGTATTGTTGAAAATGCACTAATTGTAAGTGCTATTGCAATAATTCTTTTTAATTTTTTATTCATAATTCTTCCTCCTATTACATACATACTATTATTTTACCATTTTATGATATAAAATGCATTACCTATAACCTTAATTTTTTGTTATGTTTTTTAAGAATGCGTTGATATATGCATACATGAAGCGAACTGAGCAATTAAATTAAGGAATACTAAAAATGAGTATAGTCCCATTTTAGCTTTTTCCCAATATAAAATTAGGACAAGCAGTAAATGTAACATTTC
>NZ_JAMQHY010000001.1:0-123865 GCF_023845705.1 Clostridium sp. ZBS15 | reverse complement strand
TTCATAGGTACCATTTTATTCAATTATGCCACTTTTACTTTTATCTATTGTATTACCATTTGTTTTAAATGCACTTGGGTGGTTAAATGGGTATACAATTTTTCTTTGCTTATTGAATGCAATGGGTTCATGTGTAGATTGCTTAAATATGTGTTTGATAGCAACACAAGTTCCAAATGGAGCTTATGTCTTAAATAATGGATTTGAAACATATTTTAAGTAGTTTGGAAAATAAAAAAACTTAGTTATTATTGTAGGATATTCGTTTGATAATATAATACAAAAAGATTCACAGGAATTTGAGTGTATGATTGCTAACTGCTTCATAATCCACCAAGTGGAAGTGAAAATTATGGAGATATGTATCACCGTGTTAGTAAATGCTTGAACGAAATTATATTAAAATCAAATATGTGATTCACCTATTTGTTCCACAGAGAATAAGCTGATAATGAAGAAATTTTATTAAAAGAGGTATTTGAATGGGATATTATGTTAGAGTAGAATCAGATGTAAAAGTTTATGTAGAGGATCTTAATCCAGAGGGCAAAAAAACAATCGTATTTCTACATGGGTGGCCTGGAAGTCATAAACTGTTTGAGTATCAGTTTAATCAGCTACCTAAAATGGGATATCGATGTATTGGCATAGATCAGAGAGGATTTGGACAATCAGACAAGCCTTTTACAGGATATTGCTACGATAGGTTATCAGATGATGTTCGAGCTGTAGTTGAAGTACTTAATTTAAAAAATTTTATATTAGCAGGACATTCTACTGGGGGAGCCATTGCTATTAGATACATGGCCAGACATAATGAACATGGAGTGTCTAAACTTGCACTTTTTGCAGCAGCAGCTCCTAGTCTTATAAAACGTCCATATTTTCCATATGGTTTAGAAAAAGAAGCTGTAAATGAAATTATTCAAGGAACATATAATGATCGTCCTAAAATGTTGCAAGGATTTGGAGACATGTTTTTCTTCCAGCATATAACTAAGCCTTTTTCAGACTGGTTCTTCCAATTAGGACTACAAGCAGCAGGCTGGGCAACTGCTGCAACTGCAAATTCTTGGTTAGATGAAGAAAGCTTATTTTTTGATCTAGAGAAAATAAGTGTTCCAACTTTAATTCTTCATGGTATTCATGACAAAGTTTGTCTATTCCCATTAGCTGAATCACAAAGACAACGTATTAAAAATTCCAAGCTTATAGCATTTGAAGACAGTGGCCATGGATTATTCTATGATCAACGTGATAAATTTAATGAAGAATTGGCACAATTTATTGAAGAATAAAGTTTTTTGTAGCTCTTGATTTGCCTAGAATAGTAGAAATTGAATATGAATAGATTAAAGCAATACGAAAAAAGTAGCTAAAATATATAATAAATAATTTAATATATAAAAGGAAGATAAAATGTAGCAATACACACTTAGTTGATACATTTTATTTTTTATATTGGATTAATACACAACACATGGAAACAATAAATGAGTGGACTATATAGGTAATCCACTCTATAGCATAATATTAAAAAAGAACAATTTAGTTTTAAGAAATAAAGACATTACCTTTACCCACTAGTACAATTCTATAGTCAGGTTTTAAAGGAATTAAATTATATTTATCAGATTTGGGTAATAAATGAATTGATTGTAATAAATTCTGATTTTCATCAAAAACTTCGATATAAACACTACTTTTATCAGATATGTTTTGAACAACATACTTATTTTCAGACGAAAAATTAAAATCAGCTGCTTTATAAACTCCTTCATCAAAGATATTTACGGCATAGGCTGATTGAGCAAAAATACAAAATGATAAAGATAAACAAATTAAAAGCATAGAAATAAATTTTTTCATTAGTAAAACCACCTTTCAATGTTATTTTGGCTATATAAATATTTAAATATACAAAAGAGAAAATTTATATAATGATAGATGGAAATATCCTCGCATTTATGGAGTGATAAATATAAATGTGTTGTACATGCAGTACCATTTACAATAAATGCAAAAGACGATTTCATAATTAATGAAGAATTAAAACAATACAGATAGTAGAGTAGCATTAATATTTAGAAGTATTAGTGCTTCTTTTTATATTTATGCTATACTTATGCTATAAAAGTAATACATGTTGGGAGGTGCGTTAATTTTATGAAATACCCAATAGATGTTAAGAATTTTCAAGATACTATCTATAATATTGCGGGAATTGATTCAATTGAAAGTGGAGTTTGTGACTTAGAAGGTGTAGATTCTGATTTAGTATTAACAGCAGATTATGCACATTTGCCAATTGCAGCTCTTTTAAGAACAAATGGTGGATTTGAAAATGAACTACTTGTACAATTTAGATTCACAATTGATAAGTCAAAAGATGGTTTAGAGGCATTAGAATTTATTGCTTGGTTTGTTAGAGATTATGCAAGAGATAAAACTAAAATACAACTAACACCATTTGCTTTGCCACCACAAACACCAAATGGAAGACAACTTGGAAATACATTAAGATTTCATATAGATTTATTTGTAGAGAATGTTTATGATTCTTTAGATCCAGTTTTAAAGGAAGTAAAGCAACTCAATAAAACATTAAGTATGGCAATAAAATTATATAATATTAAAGTTAAATAATAAATTAGATAAGGAAGAAAGTAATGGAAAGAAAGATAAAGATGAGATATCCAATGTATCTTAAAGAGTTTAAGTGCATAGGTGGAAGCTGCGAAGATAGCTGTTGTATTGGCTGGGATGTAGATATAGATAAAACTACATTTAAACAATATTATAAAGTTCAAGATCAAGAAATGAGAAAAATGTTTCAAAAGAATGTTCATAATAATACTGGTTATTGTTGTGATGATATAGATTATGGAAAAGTAAAATTAAAAAAAGGAAAAAGATGTCCATTTTTAGATGATGAAAATTACTGTGTAATTCATTCTAAGTTGGGTGAAGAATATCTTTCAAATGTATGTACATCGTTCCCTAGAATTACAAATAGAATAGATGGATATTATGAAATGTCCCTTGATGTGGCATGTCCTGAAGCTGCAAGAATTCTTTTGTTAAAAAAAGAGGGAATCGAATTTAAAGAGAGTCAAGAAACTTTAGGAAAACACATTTTATCAAGCGATATTGATACAAAATCTAAAGAATTTAAGGATTCACCTGTAAAATATTTTAAGGAAATTAGAGATTTAAGTATTAAGATAATAAAAAATAGAAAGTTTGATTTAAGTGAAAGACTATATATTTTAGGAGAATTTTTAGAAAAGTTAGAAGAAGAAATTGATTATAATTTTAGTAATGTACATAAATTTATAAAAGGATATAATATAAATTCAATTGATGATTCATATGAAAAAAATGATATGAATTATATTATTCAAATTTCATTTTTTAAGAAGATGGTAGATGATTTAAATGTATTTAAAGAAATTGATAGTAAGACTTTTAAGGAGTATACTAAAGAACTTATATCTGGATTTAAATTTGATGAAATAAAAGATGCAACGAATAATCCAGAGTTTTATATAAATGCATTCAAGATTTATGTTGAAAAATTCGTAAATGCTAATAGTTATATTTTTGAAAATTACTTAGTTAATTTTATATATAAAAATTTATTCCCATTTTCAGAAACAGAAAGTGTATTTGATGGATATATAATGCTGTTAATAAGATATTCATTTTTAAGATTCTATTTAGTAGGTAGATATCTAAATAATAAAATTGATTCACCAGATGATGTAGTTAAATTTATTCAAGTATTCACTAAAACAACAGAACATCATAAGACATATTTAGATGATACACTAAATCATATAAAACGAAAAGAATTTGATAATTTAGAATTTGCAAAAACATTATTATAAATTTTTTGCAATAAATAAAGCTACTGTAATTTTGCAGCAGCTTTATTTATAAAAATTATAATTATAATCGGCAATTAAGCCTTTATCTTTGTTGAATCCTACAACATACAGATCTGAACAATTAGGATTAGTACATTTAAAGCTTGGAGAGTTTTTATTTAGTAGTACAAAATTACCATCAGGCTCTGGAATGAATACATTTTGAACTTGAGATAAGTAAAGTTTTATAGATAAAATAATTGTATTTATAGAATTGTTATTTTGGGATGAATAAGAACTATCAGATATTTTAACATGTTCTATAGTATATTTTATAGGATTAATATTATGTTTATTAAAAATATTTGTTTTATTAGTAGATAAATTAGGTTTATGCAAAAATTTTATATTTAAGACTTTGTTTATAGATATTTTTATAGTAGTACATTTATTTGATGATTCAGCGTCACACATATCTGAGCATTTAATTTTTTTAATAAAAATACCATTAATTATTAACTGTTTATTCTTATTTAATGAAATCTTATCTATAATAACTCTATTACTATTACGACTATTATCATTTAAGTTAATATAATTATTAGGCTCAAGTTTAAAATATAATGGGAAAGAAAATTCAAAATAAGTTAAGACTATTGGAATTTTAGCAATTAACGAACCTGGTTTCCCCATAGGTACGTAGTAATCATAATTTATATAATCACAATTTTTCATTTAATACCTCTTTTAAAAATTGATATAAAACATATATGATAGGGTTTGTCTCAAAATACTTTTTACACAATACATAGTAAGGATAGAGAACTATCTAATAATATCCATTGTGATTTATTTTAATTTTGAGACAAACCACATATACTATTTGAACTAGATTTAAATTAAATTTAGCATAAATTTTCTACTGCAAGTGCTGTTAAAGTAGCGTTATTAATTGAACCACCAAGATTTAAAATGAAATCAATTGGAACATATTCTACAGTATAAGTTACGCAGTCGTTACATAATGAATTATCACAAACTTGGAATGAGAAAGTTTGAATTCCAACAAATTCTATAACATCTGAGAAACTATGAGTTCCACAAATATATTCACAATATCCATTCTTAGTAGTTTTTTTAATTAAAAAGTTTAATCTTAAAGAAACGTCAAGAACAGATTGTATTTCACAAGTAAAAGTTAAAACTGTTGTTGGATTTTTTAAATTAGTAGTATCGATGCTAACATTAGCAAGAGGAAGTGGTTTAACAGTACCTAAAGTATTAGCACTCACTACTGGAATTGGAGCTGAACCGCTACAACCACATTTTAAAATAGCTCTTCCAGGTTCTTGTCCTTCATGATGAACACATTCACATTGACATATACATGGTTTTTGTTTTTTAGGATAACAATTATAATCTGACATTAAGTTTTCTTCCATAATTTTCATTAGTATCTCCTTTTTTATTCATATTATTTTGTTTATAGTTTATAATATGAAAATACATATAAAAGTTCTACAAAAAATAATTTTAATATAAAATTTCTATTCTTTTGTTGTTATATTACAACTATTTTTAGTTTGTTCACTTATACCTATAAAATATAGAATTAACATTAACCAAGTAAGTGGACTTAGATTTCATTTAAATAAAGATTATAATGTTATTTTATTTACAATATTCTAAAACAATTAATTATTATAAGATTTCCAAAATTTCTACTCTGTAATTTTCTCCAGGAGCATTTACTTCAACTATATCTCCTTGCTTTTTACCTGTTAATGCTTTTCCTAAATCAGATTCTATGCTTATACGCATAGCTTCAGGGTCTAAATCCATAGTAGTTACTAATGTTACAATAGCGTCATCTTCATCTTCTATAAATTTAATTTTAGCTTTACTATTAATTCCAAGCACTGATTTATCTATAGTTTCACTATCTATTATAGTTGCAGTTGAAATCATAGTCATTAAATACTGTATTCTATTATCATTTTCTCTATAATTAGCACAAGCTTCTTTATATTCCGCATTTTCTGATCTATCTCCATGTGCAGCAGCCACTAATTTTTCCTTCGCTATTTCAGCTCTTTTTACTGTTAGCCTATAGTCTAATTCTTCCCTTAATTTTTTCATATTTTCTTCTGTTAATTGATTATTCATAAAAATAAACCTCCCAAGAAATATATTATGTATATTATTATATAATATATATATAAAAATAAAAGGTAATTTATTTAGTATACATTAGTTTCATGGTATTTTAGGATGGAAGTTGGTTGAAAACTAAGGAAATAATGTATAAAATTAATATGGAATCTAAAGTGCTAATATTAAGCATTATAAGTCAGATTTTTAATGAAGTAAGTAAAGAGTAGTTTACAAATAAGATAATACTACTTAGGTAGAGTAAGAGGTATAGTAGATATGAGAAAAAATGAGAAGAAAACAACAGGTGGAATAATTGTTGCTGCTGGAAAATCATCAAAAAGAATTAGTTCTGATCCACTATTAAAAATTGGTTCTATTACTATAATAAAAAGGATTGTTTTAACTCTTCAGGGGGCTTCTATTTCACCAATTGTGATAGTCACCGGATATAAAGCTGAGGAAATTGAACGTGATTTAGCTAATTATGGTGTTATATTTTTGAAAAACAATCAGTATGAAAATTCAAGGAAATTTGATTCTGCAAAGATAGGATTAGATTTTTTACAGAATAAATGTGATCAAGTAATATTTACTCCAGTAAGTATTCCAATGTTTACAACAGAGACCCTTCAAACTATGATAGAATGTGGTAAAGGATTAGTTTCTCCATCGTATCATGGGAAATCTGGACATCCACTTTTGATATCTTCTGAATTGATTCCTAGAATTCTAAAATATGATGGAAATATAGGAATGCGAGGAGCTATTAAAAATATTGGGGTTACAAGAGAATGGATAGATGTAGAAGATGAAGGTATTATCTATGATACAGATTATATTGATCAATTAGACCAACTTTTAATAAAACATAATCAACGTATACTACATCCTTTTGTTAAAATTAGTATAGAAAAAGAATCCTCATTCTTTGATTCAAGAGCAAAATTACTTTTAATTTTGATTAATGATAAAAATTCTGTACGAGGTGCATGTAGGCACATGGCATTGTCTTATAGTAAAGCATGGAATATGCTAAACCAGTTGGAAGAAGAACTAGGTTATGCAGTGGTTGAAAGAAAACATGGTGGCAGTAAAGGTGGAAAAACTTGTTTAACAAAAGAAGGTTTAGAATTTTTAAAAAAATATCAGCAGTTTGAAGAGAATGTTCGCCAGTATGCAAAGGACGAATTTGAACGACTATTTTAAAATCTTATATAAACGAGTTCTTTTCACAAAGAATTTGAAGGAAAATATCCTCCGTTTTATAATAATTGTAAGATAATTTGCTAAATTATTCTAAATAGGAGGGTATTTATGTTTAAATTAAATATTAATGGTAAAGATGTATTTTCTCAAATAGACAAGCCATTACTATCTTTTTTAAGAGATGATTTGAGAATCACTTCTGCAAAAGATGGTTGTAGTGAAGGTGCATGTGGGACATGTACTGTATTAGTTGATGGAAAAGCAGTAAAAGCTTGTATACAAAAAGTATCAAAATTTGAAGGAAAAAAGATCTTAACTGTAGAAGGATTGAGTCCTAGAGAAAAAGAAGTTTATGAGCATTGTTTTGCAGAAGCAGGCGCAGTTCAATGTGGTTTCTGTATTCCAGGAATGGTGATTTGTGCAAAAGCTCTATTAGATGTTAATCTTAATCCAACAAGATTAGATGTGAAGAAAGCAATTAATGGTAATATTTGTCGTTGTACAGGCTATAAGAAAATTGAAGAAGCGATTTTAATGGCAGCAGAATATTTTAGAAATAATATTCAAATTGCACCTAACCCAACTGAATTAAAGATGGCACAAAGATTTAAACGTGTTGATGCAACTGAAAAAGTAAATGGAACAGGAATTTTTGTAGATGATATTGAATTGCCTGGAATGATTTATGCAAAAGCAGTTCATTCTAAATATCCAAGGGCTATTATAAATAAAATTGATATAAGTAAAGCTGAAGCTCATCCAGATTGTGTGAAAATTTTATTAGCAAAGGATGTTCCAAACAAACGTATTGGACATATAAAGCAAGATTGGGATGTACTGATTGCTGAAGGTGAAACAACTAGATATGTAGGAGATGCACTAGTATTAGTAGCAACTTATCATAAAGACAAACTTGAAGAAGTTTGCGCACTTATTGAAGTCGATTACACGGAGCTAGAACCTGTTACTTCTCCAACAGATGCTTTAAGGTCAGATGCACCTTTAATTCATTCTGATGGAAATATTATGAGTCGAGCTATGCTTCAACGTGGTAATGCAGCTGAGGCAATTAAAAATTCTAAATATGTTGTAACAAGAAAGTATCAGACACCATGTCAGGAGCATGGGTTTATGGAGCCAGAATGTGCAATTGCTATGCCTGAAGGAGAAGATGGTCTTTTGTTATATACTAGTTCACAATCTGTTTATGATGAACAACGTGAAATTTCAACTATGCTTCAAATTCCAATGGAAAAAGTACATTCTCATGCTCAACTTGTTGGAGGAGGCTTTGGTGGTAAAGAAGATATGAGTGTTCAACACCACGCAGCATTAATGGCATGGTATACTAAAAAACCAGTAAAAGTAAAATTTTCAAGACAAGAAAGCTTAAATTATCATACTAAACGTCATCCAATGGGAATAGAAATGACAACTGCTTGTGATGAAAATGGTTATTTAACTGCCATGAAAGCTGTTATTATTGCTGATACAGGTGCATATGCATCTCTTGGTGGACCAGTATTAGAAAGAGCATGTACTCATGCAGGCGGACCATACAATTATCAAAATATGGATATACTTGGAATGTCAGTTTATACTAACAATGTTGTTAGTGGAGCATTCAGAGGTTTTGGAGCAGCACAAAGTTGTTTTGCTACTGAAAGTAATATTAACCTTTTAGCAGAAATGGTAGGTATTTCACCATGGGAAATCCGTTATCGTAATGCAATTCGTCCAGGTCAAGTATTACCAAATGGTCAGATAGCTGATGAAAGCGTTGCAATTGCAGAATGCTTGGAAGCTGTTAAGGATGTATATGAATCAAATCCATATGCAGGTATTGCTATAGGATGGAAAAACAGCGGAACTGGTGTAGGACATAAGGATATTGGTCGTTGTATTTTATCTATAGAAAATGGTAAAGTTCATATTAGAACTTCTGCAGCTTGTATGGGACAAGGAATTGCACAAATGTGTACTACTGTGTTGTGTGAAACAACTGGCTTAGATCCTGCTCTTACTATACATGAAAGACCAGATACTGTTCGTACACCTAATTCAGGAACTAGTACTGCTTCAAGACAAACTGTAGTAACAGGTGAAGCTGTAAGAAGAGTATCTGAAAAATTAAAAGCAGAACTAGATAAAGGATTAACCTTAGAAGACTTAGAAGGTAGAGAATTTTTTGGAGAGTATTCTGCAAAGACAGATCCAATGGGAGCTATAAAAGATAATCCCATTAGTCATGTAAGTTATAGCTATGGTGCTCAAGTTGTAGTTCTTAATGAAGAAGGAAAAGTTGTAAAAGTAGTTGCAGGATTTGATGTTGGAACACCAGTTAATATTCAGTCTGTTGAAGGACAAATTGAAGGTGGTATGGTTATGGGATTAGGCTATGCTTTAACAGAAGAATTTAAAGTTGAAGGAGGATATCCTAAGACAAAACTAGGTACATTAGGACTTATAAGAGCAAAGGATGCTCCAGAGCTTGAAGTTATTCTGGTACAAGCTAAAGGGAAAATTCCTGAAACTTATGGGGCAAAAGGTTGTGGAGAATTATGTTTAATTCCAACAGCACCTGCTTGTGCACATGCTTATTATAGATTAGATGGTAAATTCCGTACTCATTTCCCATTGAGAGACACATTTTATAAAAAGTAAAAAATATATATATTATAATCATTGTAATACTATAGTTATTAATGAAAGTGAGATAGTTGAATGAATATAAATGGAGTAATACTAGCTGCGGGTTTATCTAGTCGAATGAAAGCGTTTAAACCACTCTTGAAATTGAAAGGAAAAACTATTATTGAAAATAGTATTGATAGTATGTTTAATGCTGGTGTAAATAAAGTGGTTGTGGTATTAGGACATAGAGCTAAAGAGGTTGAATCTTTACTTCATAATAAATATGATTCTTCACGATTACTATTTATACACAATGAAAAATATGCAGAAACTGACATGCTAACATCTGTTAAAATTGGAATATCAGCATTAGATAATTGTGATGCATTTTATCTTCTTCCAGGGGATATGCCAGCCATTAATATCAAAACTTTTCTTGCAGTAAAAGAAACCATGTGCAGAACACATGCCATGGTTTCCTTCCCAACTATTGATGGATATAAAAAACATCCTCCTTTGATTTCATCAAAATGCATAGATTATATACTTAAGTTTAATGCACAAGGTGGTCTTAGAGAAATATGGGAAAAATTTAAAAATCAGATGGCAACAGTTCCTGTTAAAGACATTGGATGCACATTAGATGCAGATACAGAGGAAGATTATAATAGGTTGGTAAACTATATGGAGGAAAGATAAGACTTCAATTTATAAAATATAAAAGAAAGATTTGATATTTTACATTTATGTGAAGTATTAGTTTAAAAGTATATACTTTCTAATATTCTACAAATTGCTTGGATATCGATATTTGTATGAAAATATACAGTTCATTCACATGCCACATGAATAATAGTTAAATATATGTTTATAATAATTAAGATTATAAATATATATTTATAGGGATGATGATTATGAAAGTTTTAGAAAAATTATATTCATACGTATTTAAAAAAATACTAAAAACTGTAAATCCTGTAAAGAAGAGAATAATGAAAGCTGAGTGTATAGTTCATAAATTTATAAATACTCAGTCTTTAATAGTATTAAAAAATGATGGACATATGAAAGCTTATAAGCTTATGAAATCATATATAAGTGATATTAATGCTGGAGTAGTTTGGGCTGATCAGGATTTAAAAAGCAGTAATCATTTTTATAATCCACATAGGAACAAGGGATTATACGGTAGTAGTGATGCAAAAAAAGAATGTATATCTTACTATACTAGATCATTAAATGAATATTCTCATGGTAACATTAAAGATTCAATGTTCTATTTAGGTGCTGCTTGTCATTTGATTCAAGACTTGACAGTTCCTCAGCATGCTAATGTTCACTTATTAAATAATCATAAAAGTTATGAGAATTGGGTAATTAGAACCCATACACATCATGATGAGTTTAAAATAGAAGAAGGGGGAATATATTTTAATTCCTTAAAACAGTATATTGATTTTAATAGCAAAGAAGCCATAAATATATACAGAAAGAATATCCATGTGCAAAATAGGCAAGTTAGGTTTCATATAATTACTTCAAAGGTTTTAACAATGGCTCAAGCTACTACTGCTGGTTTGATGTTTAAGTTCCATAAAGATATACAAGAAATCAAACAATGTAATAGAAAATTATGATAACTCTTACGTTTAATAAGAATGGTAATTTTGCACAATATCAACAATGGAGTAATATAAGAAATGGGCTGTATCAAATTTATTTTGATACAGCCCATTTAATTTGAAAAATAGATTTGTTGTCACTTTTATTACTAATTATAAGTAGATTTTTTTCACTTACAAAGTATATATGCAATATTTTATTTTACTTTATTGTTGCCTTTATCTTTGTTATTGTTATTTTTATTTTTGTCAGTATTACTCTTATCGTTCTTGTTCTTGTTGTATTGAGAATTACCCATTAACATCACCACCTTACTTTATTTTTTATTATTCACGGAAGATGTTTACGTTATTCATCGTTATAAATAAATTTTAAAAAGTAAATATACTCTTTTTAGATAAGCAAGTTAGACGTCATATTTAACTTCACTAAACAATTTCACCATTTTCGGATCACTATGAGAGAAAAAACAACTTTCTTTTGTATCCAGCATTGCAATTTTTCCCATATCATTGCTGCTTAATTCAAAATCGAAAATATTAAAATTTTCAATAATTCGTTTCTTATGGACAGACTTAGGAATTGCAATTACACCACGTTGTATTAACCAACGAAGAACAATTTGCGCTACTGATTTGTTGTATTTTTCAGCAAGTGTTACTAGAACATCATTCTTAAATATATTGTTGTGTCCTTCTGCAAATGGAGCCCAAGATTCGATTTGCACTCCGTTTTCTTTCATTAGCATGGCACTTTCAACCTGCTGACAGAAGGGGTTTGTTTCCACTTGATTAACAGCTGGAATAATCCTATTATGAATAATTAAATCGACCAAACGATCTGGCTGAAAGTTACTTACACCGATGGCACGAATCTTACCTTCTTGATATAGTTCTTCCATAGCACGCCATGAACCATATATATCTCCAAATGGCTGATGTATAAGATATAAATCAATATAGTCTAGCTGCAGGCGTTTTAGAGATTGTGAAAATGCTTTTTTTGTATTATTATAACCGGCATCTTGAATCCAGAGTTTCGTAGTGATAAAAAGTTCTTTACGAGGGATGTGACTACGCTTGATGGCGCGACCTACAGCTTTCTCATTCATATAAACTGATGCAGTATCAATGGAACGATAGCCAGTCATAAGTGCATCATAGACAGCTTGCTCACATTGAGAAGTATCTTCAATTTGATAAACACCAAATCCCAGGATAGGCATTTCAACGCCGTTATTCAAAGTTACGTTTTGCATGGTAAAGCCTCCTTATTTAATCTATCACTATATATGTATATTAGAATAAGTTTAAGTCATTCAGCTAATTTTTTGTATACTGTGGTGTGTAAATATTGAATTAACATTAAATAATATGTACAATTAAATATAAGATAAGCTATCATGTAAGGAGATATGTAATGAGTGGAATACTAAATAAGTATGGAGAATCAATTAACTTAACATATAATTATGTTTATAGAATGTTAACTCACCTAAAGAATATTAGAGATAATTTTAATGCTATTGAAAATCCAGATGATATAACAAAAGAAGTGTATAGAGATTCAATAATAAAAAAATATGAAATGTTAGAAGATTTAACTTGGAAGTTATTATCTAAGATATTTAAAGATTCGGGTCTTGAAATAAACAATCCTAAAGGGTGTTATAGGCAAGCATTTAAGGATGGTTGGATAGACAATATTGATATCTGGAATGATATCTTATTATCAAGGAATACTACAGCTCATATATATAATGAACAAGAATATGAAGAAATTAAGAATAAAATAATTGAAGAGTATATTATTGCTATAGAAAAGTTACTGTTAAATATATCTAGTGAAGTGATGTGATAGATATGTATGGAATAAATAAAAAAGTTTATAATAATCTTATATCATATTTTGAAAAAGAAAATGATATAAATAAAGTTATATTATTTGGATCAAGAGCAAAAGGTAATGCTAAAATAAACTCAGATATAGACTTGTGTATTGATTGTATCAAAAAAGCAAGATATAAAATAGTAGAGAATATAGATGATATTATTGGAATTTATTCTTCAGACATTTTGTTTAGTGATTCTTTGAATTTAGAAGTAAAAGAACAAATTGATAAATACGGAATAGAAATATATAGTAGATAAAAACATAATTATAATGTAGTTGGAATTTTATGGACCCCAGGGGTGTAAAATATTAAAGACCTTAAAAAAATATATTTTATTAATGGGGATTTTAATATTTAGGTGGAGGGGTTTATGGATAAAAGAAAATTTATGTCATTGTTAAAGAGAGAAGAAGGAATAAAATTAGATTATAAATTGAAACTTGATCTTGTGAGCGATAGTGGAAAGAAGGAAATGTCAAAAGATATATGTGCAATTGCCAATACTGGATATGGACGTGGATATATCATAGTTGGAATACAGGATAAAACAAAGAAGATAATGGGTGTTGGAAAAGAAGATTTGTTCACAGAAGAACAGATTCAGCAGATTATAACTTCAAGGTGTGAGCCTCCTATACCTTTGAAAGTTGATTTCATTTATATAGATAATAAAAAAATTGGAATAATAACAATTTATGATGGTGGACAAAAGCCTTATCAGATTAGAGAAAATGGAGCTTTTTATATAAGGAGAGGTTCAACAACTGATGTTATGAGGAAACAGGAAATTATAACGCTTTTAGAGCAAAACTTGAGTTTGACAATTGAAACGTGTCCTCTTATTAATAGCAAAATAGATATGCTTAATATGGAGCTTGTAAAAAAATATTTTAATCATAAAGGAATTGAAATGAATGATGAAAATAAAGAGTTTTTGCTTCTTTCATCTGGGATAGCGGCACAAGAAAAGGATGGAAGTGAGCTTATATGCACATATGGAGGACTTCTTGTTTTTTCAGATGATAATTATCTTTGTATTCCTAATAATATGATAAAAATTGTGGACAACTTAAACAATGATTATGGTGATGTTTATATTATTCAAGGGAATCTTTTGACTATGATAGATAAGGCAGAAAAGAAACTATCAGAAATAATTAAATGTGATTATCCATGTTCAGCTATAACAGAAGCAATAAAAAATGCTGTTCTTTACAGAGAATATTTTGATTTAAATAGAATCATTGAAGTTACCATAGAAAAAAATAATGTTATTGTTTCAAGCCCTGGAGAACTTATAGATGAAAATAGTAAAAGTGAAAGAATACATTATAATAAAAGAAATATATGGCTTTATGAAAAACTCACAACTTTAGATGACGAAAAGAGATTTTTAAATAATGGACAAGGGTTTAAACGAATAACAAATGCCTTTAAAAATAGAGGGAAAGTTAAGTTTATAAATTCAAGAATTGAGCATAGTTTCAAAGTAATTCTTCCTGGATGTTAACATTATCTAAAATTGGATATAATTACAGGATTATAATGAGTAAATATGAAAGAGTCTATGTAATATGGGCTCTTATTTTTTTGAAGTTAAGCATAATCTATATTTTCAAGTCTTAAATAATAAGTATTTACATAGAATATGGTAAAATAGATATGTTAATTATAAAGATAGGTGGGGGAATAGGAATGTATGAATGTCCTATATGTGGAAGAGAAAAATATGTTCAAGGTGTATGTCTAAATTGTCAGTCAAAATTGGAAAGAGAAGCTTATGAATCATTATCAGATGAAGAAATTAATATTCAAATTAAAGAAATAATTAATAATATTAAAGATGATGAGTATATTGATAAAGCTAAAAATATAATTAGCTATACAAATGCAGATACCTCTGAAATTGCAGAGGCTGCTTGTAATAATGAAGTATATTATCCAAAGGAACTGTATAAGGATGCATCAGAAAAAGTTAGAGGCAAGCTTATTGAAAGATTAAAGAATACGGAACAGTCATTAACTGCCAATAAATTATTAGAATGCCTTGCAATAATATGTGATGATGTTGTTTTAAATGCTTTCTATGAATTTGAAAATAATCCTCCAAAGTGGAGAGAAAAATTATATGTTAATCCATCTGTATATGCAGAATGTGGAGGATGGACATTTGATGAAAACAAGAAAAAAATAAACTTAGCTTATGATGATTGTTATGTTATGTTTGAAGATGAAGAAATTAGTGATGAAGCTGTTATTGTAGGAGCAATAAGTGATGAAAGATGTTCTGAATGCAATTCAAGGCTTGTAGATATTTTCTCTATTGATGGAAATGATGAAAGGTTAAAATTTATTAATTTAAAAGGAAAGATAAATATAAAGGTATGTTTAAACTGTCTTCCATATGAAGATGAATTCTGTAAATTTGATTTGGATGGTGGAAGTGAACTTATGCCATTTGAAGGCTATGAATGTGATGACGATGATGAAATAGAAGAAGTGAGTTCAAAGCATTTTACTTTATCAAAAGAGAAAGTAAGTAAATATTATGGTTCTTTTAGTGAAGATTTAATTACAATAGGTGGAAGAGGAAATTTTGTTAATGACTGTATTCATTTAGAATGCCCATGCTGCAAGAAGAAAATGAAATATTTAGCTCAGATTCAGAGCGATTCAATTAATTTTTATGATGGAACAATGTATTTCTACATATGTGAAGATTGTAAGGTGGTTGGAATTAATTATCAACAAACATAATTAATTATAAAATTGCACATAACTTTTATTATTTATGAAAAGGAGTCTATGTAATGTAGGCTCTTATTTTTTGTAATTAAATGTGATATTTATGGTAAAATATTCATAAAAGTACATTTGGAGAGGAAAGTTTTATATATGGGGAAAAATTATAAAGAATATAATAAACTTGTAAGAGATAGAATACCTGAAATTATAGAAAGAGATGATAAAAAATGCAAAATAGAAATTGCATCTAAAGAAGAAAAATATAAATTTTTAGAAATGAAGCTTCAAGAAGAAGTTAATGAATTTATTGAAGATAAAAATTTAGAGGAATTAGCAGATGTAATGGAAGTAATATTCGGACTTGCTAATTCTTTAGGATATAGTGAAGAAGATCTTTTAAAGGCTAGACATAAAAAGAAAGTTGAACGTGGAGGATTTGAAAAAGGAATTTTACTAAAAGGTGTTAGTAAATAAAAAGGTATGTAATTAAAGTTTGAATTGGAATATTGAATAGCGTTTTTAGTGTGATTAAGAGAAAAATATGACAATGGTGAAATTAACAGTGAAGAAGATTTTAAGGAGGTATTAAAATATGTGAATGAGAAAGAAACTATTAGTTTATTAAGAATATGAAAGAGCCTGATTAATTTCAGGCTCTTATTTTTTTGAAGTTAAGCATAATCTATATTTTCAAGTCTTAAATAATAAGTATTTACATAGAATATGGTAAAATAGATATGTTAATTATAAAGATAGGTGGGGAATATGGTGTCATTGTTAGAAAAAGGGTTATATAGAATGTTTAATGGCAAAAGAACCATTAACAGTACTATATTTTTAAAGGAATTTGAAGAGAAAAATACACAGTTAAAAGAACTTATAGAACTTTCACAAAAAGTTTCTGGAGAATGCAAAGAGAAAATTGATAAAGATATAATTTTATTAAAAGAAGGATTAAAAGGAGAACAAAATGTTTACTTTCAAATAAAGAATTCATTTATTCCAATGCTTGCTTTGCATGATATCAGATTAGAATATGAGGAATATACAGCTCAATTTGATTTTATACTTATAACTAAGAAGTGTATTTATGTATTAGAAACTAAAAAATTAAGTGGAAAGATTGAAATAAATGAAGATGGGGATTTTATAAGAACTATAAGAACTAAGCAAGGTAAATTTTATAAAGAGGGCATGGAAAGTCCAATTACTCAAAATGAAAGACATATTAATATACTTAAAGAGGTTTTAAGAAAAGAGAATTTAGTAAATAACTTTCCAATTAAATCACTTGTTGTCATAGCAAATCCAAAAACTATAATAAAAAAAGCAGAGTGTCCAAAACATATAAAAGATATTGTTGTAAAGTATGATCAATTAAATAGTATATTAAAGAAGGATTTTGAAGATGCAAGTATTGAAAGAGATCTTTTAGAAAAGTATTTATATAATATAGCTAACTTTTTGATAGCAAATAATAAGTCTATTACATATGACTATAAAGCTAAATACTTAATTGACGAAGAGTGTATAAGTAACAATGAAATAGAAAATAAGGATATTCAGCACAATGATAATAATGAATTTAAAATTCAAGATTGTGAGAAAAATCTAGATGTAAAAGAAAGTAATAATGAATCTAAGAATTTTAAAGTTTCTATAATAGAAAATGTAAAAGAAGTTATAGAAGAAGAAAAATTATCTGCAAAAGATGTTGAGAAAGAAGAAGTTGAGACTAATGGACAAGTCAATAATTATAATTTATTATATTCAAATTTAAAACAATATAGATATAATAAAGCAAAAGAAGAGAAAATACAGCCATATATGATATTTAGTAATGAAGTTCTTGAGCAAATTATAAAGAATACTCCTAAAAGCAAAGAAGAATTATTAACTATAAAGGGTATTGGAAAAGTAAAAGTGGACAAATATGGTGATGAAATATTAGAAGCTATTTCAAGGAATGATCCTAAAGAAAAACTTCATTTAGCTTTAAAAGAATATAGATACAATAAGTCAAAGGCAGAGGAAATACAAGCATACATGGTATTTACTAATGATGTGTTAAATCAAATAGTTGAAAAGTGTCCTAAAAACCAAGATGAACTAATAATTATAAAGGGATTAGGAAAAGTTAAAATCGATAAGTATGGAAGGGATATTTTAGAAATAGTTAAGAAATATAATAAGGTTTAGTGATTATTATAAATGAGGTATGAATAAGAGTCGATGTAATGTAGGCTCTTATTTTTGTATAATAAAATATGAGTTTTATGGTAAAATATTCATGAAGGTAAAATGCACATAGGGAGAATTTTAATGAATAAGATTGACATAGAAACAGATGGTATTATATTACCTAAAGAAATAAGTTTAGTGCCTTATAGTAATGAAGTTGATTATAGAACATTTTCAGCAGTGTTAGATGATAATAAAATGTCTGCTACATATAAAATGTACTGGCTTTTAGCTTTGTTAGAAGAAATACAACTTGATAATTTTGATATAGATTTTAAAAAACTTATAAGTAGAATGGTAACTTTTGCTTGGTATCCAATACTTAAGTACAAGCTTAGTTTTGGATTGTGTGACAATCTAGTTAAAGTAGTTAATTATATTGAAGATACATATTGCTTAGGAAGTAACTATGATGAAAAGAAATTATTAGATTTTATATATAATTGTGAAGATAAGATATTAAATAAAATGCTTAGAGATTTAACTTATAATGTGCCATATAGATTTTTATCACCATTTTTTAGAGAACATACCCGCAAAGAAAGATCAAAGGTTGAAAAGATAATTGAAGAACTTTCAAGAAAAGATGAAAAGTGTGTTTATG
The DNA here is from genome assembly GCF_023845705.1 of Clostridium sp. ZBS15. Lineage (NCBI taxonomy): Bacteria > Bacillati > Bacillota > Clostridia > Eubacteriales > Clostridiaceae > Clostridium > Clostridium sp. ZBS15. The sequence goes on along the minus strand of NZ_JAMQHY010000001.1, from coordinate 104,895 downwards.
AAATTTATGTAGATGGAGAGAGTAAAAAACGAATCAAAATTAGAGAAAATTGGTGCAATTATTTAAAGAATAATTATACAATACTTCAAGGATGGGCATATTATAAGCTTGTAATTTTTCTTCAAAAAAGAAATCTTAATGTACCAGGGATAGCAATGAAACTTGAAGCTCCAAAGAAAAGAAATCTTACGGCTCAAACAAAGATTTGGAAAGAGATAATAGAAACTAATCGTATTAATGATATTTATACAGGACTAGAATTTACAAAAGAAAATTATAATGAGTATGGTGCTCTAAGCATGGATCATTTTATCCCTTGGAGCTTTGTACTTCATGATCAAATATGGAACTTAGTACCTACATTTAAGAATATAAATAGCAAGAAAAGTGATAACTTATTAAATTATGATAAATATATAGACAAGTTTTGTGATTTGCAATATAAAGCATTTTCTTTTGTAGTAGATAAAAAAAGAAATAACCAAATTGAAGAGTATAGAGAATTATTAAGAATAGAGGATGCTAAGGAATTTAAAGAAGAAAAAACTATTGAAGAATTTTATAAGATGATAAAGAAAGAAGTCATGCCAGTTTATAATATTGCTTTGAATCAGGGGTTTGGGATTATGGAGGAATTGGTTTAGGATTTAACATAAATAAAATTTATTGTTTTAAACTAGGAATATAGGTTTATGTGTTGTATAAAGAGAAAAAATAGTAAATAAAGTTATAATATAGATAAATAAGTAAAATAAGTATGGATATTGTAGTATAATAAGCATAGATAAATATTTTTATTTTAGTATGCTGATAATGTCTATAATGGGAAGTTGAAATGGTTAAATTAGAATATAAAATATTATTAAAAAACTATTAAGCAAGAACGAATAATTCAAAGGAATTATAATAAATTAATGACAATAAAAGGAGGGAGCGCGATGAATTGCTTAACCTATTGCAAGACAGAATACTATTTACAGGATAATTCTAAATTCATCCTTACTCAAGTGCAGGATAAGATTAATAAGGATATTACTACCATTTCACATGAAATGCTATGCATTTTTACTGACATAATAAATAAAGAGCCAAGCTGTTATTGGGACAAAACCATATATCAGCAAACATATAGTAAATTAGAAACACTGTTTGATGGACATGCTACTTCCATTAATCTTAATGATGAAATAATGGAACATTTTTTGATTGGATATCATACATATAGGCAGATTACTGACATTATTAATGATTTAAGTAAACAGAACTATAATTCCGAAATTAAAAATCGTCTTTATCGTATTCCTACTTATATATCTATTGTTGAAGGATGCCTTACTAATTTATTTCGAGTAATTACTTTAATACTGGATCAGACGTCTCAAAAGGATTTTGCTTCTACAAAAAAATTGAAGTCGATATGTGAAATTTTAAAAAGCAACGGATTTGATTTACTCGTTACAGATGTAAATGTGAATATTAGGAATGCAATCAATCACGGAGGAATAATTTTCAAAGATAATGGAAAGATAATGGATTTTCAGTACACCAAAAATAGAATGCCAGATATTTGTTCAATGAATACATACGAATTTGATACTCTAATTAATAAAGTATATGATACTGCAAGTGGTGTATTGCTTGGAATATGCAGCTTTATAAATAACCATATTGAGCTAATTACAGTAGATAAGAGTAAAAAGTTATTTATTCCATTTTGCCTTTTGGGTATGGAACTAAGTATTCCTGGCATACATTTAAGAAGTATTAGTGGACTTCATGATTGTAAGCAATTAAATGTTGATATTGAAATTGAAAATTCAGATAAAACATATATCATGCAAATTTCAATCTTATTAGCAATATTAGTTTACGATAGGTATTGTGATTATCAACAATATATGTTTTTATTTAGGAATGAGAGACTGCAAGGAAGTTGGGTACGCTTTACTAATCAGGAGATAAAAGATATGACTGATAGTGTTAGGCCTTTCGATGATGTAATGAAATCTGTGATAGAAAGAGATGATTGCATTATTTTTGATGCTTCAACAGAACAAATTGATATGCAAGAAATAAAATATTACTGTTTTCCTAACCATTCAGAGGAAGAATATAAATTAAATAATATTGAGGATGCAAGTATTTCAGATAGAAAAAGGTTAAAAGCTCACTTATTTATTGGAGATATTTCGGAAAAAGAAAAGATATTGGGAATAATCCACAGAAGCATAGACTGGTTAAAAAGCGTGAAAAATATACCTTCATCTACTCTACCACACAAATATGGTACTATGGATGCAGATGCTCTTTATATAAACGTATATAGAAATGACACAAGAGGGAATAAAGAATTATTTCCGACTAATGATAACTTCGTTTGCTTTGTGGACTATAATATTGACGGTAAAACAACACTGAAAGACGGTGGCTTACCAATAAGTATTTGGAAGCAGTTGTACCATGAAAAATTAGGGAATATTAAGGTTGCATGGCGTGAAGGTAAGTTTGCAATAAAAAAAGCAACTAAAATCGGAAGAAATGACCCTTGTCCCTGCGGAAGCGGAAAAAAGTACAAAAAATGTTGTGAAAGGTGATCTTTACATTATTCATATACCCGTTAGGCTAATAATGTGTAGGAAAGTGCAACATTAAATATAAGGAGAATTTTTTATGGAAATACACAATCATAATTTGAATATTCATTACTCATCACCGAAGTGTATATGGGATAAGTTGGTTGAACTATATACTGAGATGCCGGGATGGAGTGGATTTATTGATGGAATTCCTCATTGGTATGCACAAGATAATGACAAAAGAATAATTAATGCTTCAGTTGAACCTAGTGGTTTGCAATTTTATGCTGAGATGCATCAAGAAGAATGGAATATGTGGTTCGAAATGTTTAAGAAGGAAGCTTCAGCATTATTAGGTTTTGAAATAGGAGAACCAGAAGATGGGTTTGAGTTTCAAAATCTATAGATATTAAATTACATTTATCAAATTCCGATTATCCTTAGAATTATCTGCTATCATTATTAGGTAGCAGATAATAATTATGGTTAGTTAAACATCAGAGTTAATGGATTAGAATTTACAGCAGATTGTAATTGATGTTCATCAATATGAGTATAAATTTCTGTTGTAGCAACACTTTCATGTCCAAGAATTTGTTGTAATGAACGGATATCTACTTTGCCATATTTATACATAAGAGTAGCAGCAGTATGACGAAGTTTATGTGTTGATATAGATTTTGGATCAAGTCCAGAAGAAATAACATATTTCTTTACAATATTTAGGATAGCTTTAGTAGTAATGCGGTTATTATTTCTGGAAATAAATAGAGCATTATTGTTAATGTTCATAGAATTTCTAATATGCAACCAATCATTAATAGCTTTTTTAGCAGCAGGGGTAAGAAAAATTTTACGTTCTTTATTTCCTTTGCCAATTATAGAGAGAATATCATTATCTACTTGATCTATATTTAAGCTAGCAAGTTCAGATAATCTTAATGCACAATTTAGAAAAATAGTAATTATGCAATGATCTCTTGTGGATTTCTTAGATTCAAGTAATAAGCGGACTGATTCCTCTAAACTAAGATATTTAGGTAATCGTTTTGGTAATTTAGGAGTTTCCAATTCTTCAGCAATATTGTTATCAATAACATGTGCTTTCTTTGGTTTTTAGATATTTCCAAAATTGACGTATGGAAACTATTTTTCTTGCACGAGTACCTGCAGAAGCATTTAAAGATTTTTGACAATAGGAAATAAAGGAATACATATCTTGTAGAGTAATAGATTCTATAAAGTTTAAATTTACGAGTTCAAAGTTTGTATTAACAATATTAATATTACGTAAGTTAAGGATATAACTAAAAAACATAAGTAAATCTGTATGATATTCTAGGATTGTGTTTTCTGAGCGATTTTTTATTATAAGAAGATAATCTAAATATTGTTCAACTAATGGACAAGTTTTGTTTGATTGCATAATTAACACCTCTGTAAAAATTGTTGACAAAATTATAAGAAGATAAATATGAATACAATAGTAAACAGATAACTATTGTATTGGACTGATAATATACAGTTAAATAAAGATTTATTTATAAAAAATGAAATTGAAAGTGATATATGGAGGTTATAAAAGTACATAATGAATAGAAATTATAGAAGTATAGAAAAAGAAATGGCTGAAACAGGGTTCTTTTCTGAATATTTACCACCATGCTTTAACTTAGATCCAAAAGTATTCATGAGAGCCCCATCTGAGAATTGCGATTTAATTGAACCATATTCTTTTACGATGAGTAGGTATAACGGTAATGATGCCCGCCGTAGTATATTTATTCCTGAAATTGGCGCATATGTGGCTACTCGTAATTATATCAGACACGAGAATATCGTTAAAGAAATAATTCAATTTACTGAAACCGAAGAAGCATCATTTTCTCCTATTTTAGGCTCAAATGATAGCATTTTGAGACATGAACAATCATATAATGGAACTTCAAATAATTTAGGAAATATTTCTTCTAATTTTATTGAGAATATTGCTAAAAAGATTATTAAATCAACTGGAGCTAAGAAAATTTTAAAACTTGATATATCAAATTGTTTTTCTAGTTTTTACATGCATATGATTCCGGCAATTATGTTAGGAGTAGAAGGGGCAGATCAGGAATACAATAAATTTTTGAAAAATCCTGATGATGAAACAATTAGCCATACTTATAAAAAATATCGAAAACTAGATGAAGTTTATAGACGGCAGAACCTAAACAGAACCAATGGACTACTTTCCGGTCCGTTAACATCTAAAATGATTGCTGAAGGTATTCTCACTCGTATTGATAAGGAACTAAAAAGTGAAAAAATTAAATTTTCTCGTTATGTGGATGATTATGAAGTTTATCTTTTTGATGATAATGAGAAGATGATAATAAGCATTTTTACGAGAGTGCTTAAACGGTATGGATTTTCTCTCAATAATGAAAAGACAGAAGTGATTGATTTCCCATATTATGTAGCAGAAAATTTAGAAAAAATTTTTAAAAAATACAACAAAGAAAATATAGACACTTCTGATTTAATAGAATTATTTAATGCATATTTTATATTGGAAAAAAAAGGTACTAAAGGAGCCATAAGATATCTGCTCAAAACTTTAGAACAAAATCCGATAGAACAAACTGATTTCTCTTTATACAAGGCTTACCTGATAACAATTATTGAAAATAATGAACGCTCTTTATCAAAAGCCTGTTCATTATTTATTGAAAACAAAGAAAACTTGACACTAAATGAAGGTGAAATTTCTATTATTAAGGAAATGTTAGATAAACATATTAGTTTTGAACATGACTTAGAAGTACTATGGTTGTTATATTTATTGATTGAAACAGAAAATATTCAAATTGATGATTCACTCGTGCAACAAATTGTGGATAGCAAAAATGAACTGGCTCACATTATCCTTTTGAGGAAAGGGTTGTTTGGAGAAGAAAAGATAGACCAAGTAAGTAGTAAAGCTTCTTCTTGGATTCTTATTTATGAACTTTATGTTTCAGGATATATAACTAAGGAAATGTTTATATCCAAACTGAATCTAAATAAAAATTTACATATGTATAGATATCTTAAGGAACATAATATCCATTTTTGTGAGTAAGTTTAATATAATAAAAAATTTATAATTATAACTCATATAATAATATAAATGTTTTTGAACTGAATTAACTATTAATTATTTATATACGAGTTAGGCTAATAATAGTAATTTGGGAGTGTCATAGTGTATGAAATATCAAACTTTGTATAAAAACTTTTATCAGTTCACTATGATAAAAATATAAAATCATTATTACAGTTTTAAGTTATTTTTCTATTGAGTTTTAGTCAAACTTTATTAAAACTCACATTTTGCATTATTATATTTATAATTAATAAATCATAGATGGGAGAAAATATGATATTAAGCGATTTTGATAAAAAAGTAATTGATAAAATCATAAGCGAAGAAATAAATGATATAGCAAGCTTTATTAAATGGAAATATGATGATGAAAAGGTCACTATTGTTAATAGGTTGGGAAATATATTAGACTCTGAAAATAATAAGTATGGATTATCATTTTCATTTAAAAATTACGATAATAAAGATATTAATATTTATTCAGGGAATTTACCACAAAAAACTGATATTTATTGTATAGATAATTTAAATCCAATAGGTAGGTTTATATCGTTGTGGAAGAAATTGGAGAAAGAAGGATATATTTTTTCAACAAATGTTATATTAAATAGTACACAATTAGTATGCTATATGAAACGAGAAAAAAGTATTGATATTTCTTCTAATATGCATTTTAAAATAAAATCAGAAAAAATAGATAAATATAAAACAGAATACAAAAAAGCTCAAGAATCATTTTATGAAATTATTGAAAAAGTACATCCTGAATTATCAGCTGAAGAAAAGCAAGAGAGAACAGATGAAGGATTATCCAAGCTAATGGACTCTATTAAAATAGAGAATGAATATACATATAAAAGCATTAATAAATCAATAGATGATGTTATTGAAATTCCATATAAGGATAATTATTTTGACTTAATACAAAATGATGAATTAATTAACTATGTTGGCACTTATATAGATAAAACAATTATTCAATTAAATGAATTAAAAGAATTGAAAAATAATAAATATGAAAGTATTATGGACAGAAGATTTAAATCAGAAAGAAATGAAAGAAGAATTTCTCAAGTAGTAACTGTAATAATAGCTATTTTGTCTATTATTATTAATTTATACATTACATCAACTAATAATAATAGTCAAAAAGAGTTAAATAAAGAAATTGAAGAAACATACCAGTCTCAAGAAGATTTAAATAAGACAATTGAAAAATCATATCAATCTCAAGAAAAATTAAATAAAATGATTGAAAAATTATATCAAACTCAAGATAAATAAAATTTAGGAGAAAATTGAATAGTATAAATTGTGGATTGTAGTAAAACTAACTCAGTTAATATTAAAATTTCATAATTATTCCAAAGTAGGTGCTGTGATTATTCTAATTAGGCTAATAATGTAAAGTTAATAATTTATAAATACATAAAAATAATGTAGAGGTGGAATGCAGTTGGATAGTATTACTAATAGAAATAAGAAAAAATTTGAACAAACTGTAGAACAATATATGAAAAACAAGAATATTTATAAAAATAATTGGTGCTATTTATTACAAGGACTTTTTATCATATTTGAGGAGAAAGTATTCAATATTATGAATAAAAAAACAGCTCAATCCTTAATGCATACAGAATTGGATATTTTAAATAAAGCGGTAAAGTTAAGTTCTCAATATTGTACAGATACATGTAGAAAAGATGTTGAGTTAGTCAGGAAGATAGAGAATTTTTTCAATGATGTGTCAAAATATAATACACTAGAAAATTTATTTATACTTTCTGAAGAAGGTTTATTATCTATGAATATTAATAAACAAGAAGTTAATTTTGATAATGTATTAATTGATAGGCAAAAGCAGGTTTTGAATTTTTATAATAAATTAGAATATGTTCAAAGCATATGCAAAAGTTTCAGAAAAGAAACCTTAAAGATGAATAATCCAGAAAATCCTCTTCTTTATTGTTTTGAAAATGCTAAAATTATTTTAAACAGTATGAGAGAATTCTATGTGAATGAGGAATTCGATGGATTTAATATTGAAGAATATTATAATGTATATTTATCATTATATGCATATGCATGGATATTACAAAAAAGTCATAGATTAATGTATATAGAGAGCACAAAATTAATAGCTAAAATAGAAGAGTTGATAAACTATCCTGAAGAAAAAATTAAGAAAATATTATATATATTAACTTATCAAAAAAATCAAAAACTAGATATTATATGTACTCCTTTGTTTAAAGTAAACTCATCAGATGGGGAGGAATGCTATTTGTCACCACCGTCTTTATATATTTCAAGCAATATTGAGAGAAATGCATTAGTATTATTTAATCATAAATACAAAAAAATATTTAGTTATAAGGAAGAGTCAATGCAGAAAAGATTAAAAGCAAAACTATCTTGTTTTCAAAATTTAAAAATTACATTTAATATAAATCTATACAAGGAAAATGGTAGAGATAAGGAAACTGATATAGATATGGCAATATATGATACTCATTCAAAATCAATGTTGATCTGTGAATTGAAAAATTTTAATCGAGCTGATTCTGTAAATGAACATATTAATATTCAGGGACGTACTGAAAATCAACAGTTAAACAAGGCATTCACTCAAATAGATAAGATTAGAAAATATTATGAAATTAACTCAGATGCATTCGTTTCAAATTGTGGATCTGATAGCATTAATAATACTCTTAAAATAGTATATTTTATGGTAATATCGAAAAATAACTTGGGTTTTTATTCTAAAAATGATATTAAAGTCTTGGATGAATCTAATTTGTATCGTTTAATAGAAAAAAATAAAGGCAATTTGTATAATGTTATTTTTGATATTCAGAATGATGTATCTAATCCTATTGAAAGAAAAGATTTTATTATGAAGAATTTAAAATTTAATCTAGCAGGATATGATATAGAGTATCCGGATTATAGAATATTACATAAAGAGTTTGTTTAGAATATTTAAGGTGGCATAATTGCGAGTGTTTATAATATCAGGTCAATTAAACATTAGAGCTAATGGATTAGAATTTACAGCAGATTGTAATTGATGTTAATCAATATGAGTATAAATTTCTGTTATAGTAATGATCTCATGTCCAAGGATTTGTTGTAAAGAACGGATAACTTGATATATTTGTAATTTGTACATAAGAGTAGCAGTGTCACGAAGTTTATGTGCTGATATAGATTTAGGATTAAGTCCAAAAGAAATAATATATTTTTTACAATATTTTAGATAGCTTTAGTATTAATGCGGTTATTGTTTTTGAAAATGAATAGGGCATTATTGTTAATGTTCATAGAATTTCTAATGTGCATCCAATCATTAATATATATTTTTGCTAAAGGGGTAAGAAAAATTTTACGTTCTTTATTACCTTTGCTACCTATACACAGAATATGATTATATACAAAAATTGAAAGGTGTAATTGGTTATAGTTTGAATGATAAAAATAGTACAGGAATATGGAATACAATTATACAAATGAATTCATTCGGAGAAGAATTGTTTCCATCAAAATTAGTTAGTTTTTTAGAAACTGATAAAATAAAATCTGGAGAATGGCGTTTATTTCCAATATATAAGCTTGCTAAAAGAGGTAAACTCAACTTCTCATTATTCATATAATGCAGAATAAAAGATAGTAATCCTTAGAAAATAATTAATAAAAGAAAATAATTTAATGTATAAATATTAAAGCATGAAATGAGCATCAAAGTTTAATTCTGCACAGTATGTATAGAAGGCCTTTCATAGAATTTACAAGTAGCTAGTTCACATTATTAAATAAGAAACAATCAATAGCTTTTAAAAAGTATATTGGTTGTTTTTTATTTATATATAATAACGTTAAAGATGATATTAATGATCAGATTAATATGTTTGATGAAGAGAATAGTAATAAGTTATATATTAAAACAATAGATTCAATAATATTTAAGTATTTTAATCAATATAAAAACATAATAATGTTACTTTGGAACTTGCATTTCAAAAAGAATGTCAAGATCTATTAATTAATGTAATAAACTTTGTTAGCAAGAGTTTTGAGGAGATTAAAATCATATTGTAAATATAGATGAATATAATTTGAAGAAAATTATTGCAAACATTTACTTGGTTTAAATCTTATAAATGAACAAAAAGTAAAATAATACAAAATATGATATAATAGCATTAAAAATACAATTAAGTGAGGTAATATGAGCCATTTAGAAAATGTCCTTAAAATGTTATTTAAGCTAAAAAAGGGGATTATAATCAAAAGAAATGATTTAGCAAGAGAATTATGTGTAAGTGAAAAACAAATTACAAGGTACAAGCGTGATTTAGAGAGTTTGTTTACAATAGAATCAATCCTGGGTCCTAATGGCGGATATAGATTACTAGATTCGTATTTTCCATTTAAAGAATTACTAACTAAAGATGAAATAATGCTTTTACAATATTATGGAAAAGAAGTTCAGTATATAGATAACAAAGTACTATCTATAGCATTAAATAAAATTAATTATTCAATATTAAAAGATAATAGTAGCGAATCCACAGAAATAATACCATATTCTCGAATAAATAATGATGGAGCAGATATAAAGGATATACAAAATAAATTATACGAAGCAATATTAAATAAAAATGTAGTTTTAATAACCTATGGATCAAATGAAGGAAAGCAAACAAAAAGAAGAATTCAGCCATATAAGATATTTATTTATAAAGGACAATCCTATGTTATAGCAAAATGCCTATTGAAAAATGAAGTGAGAATTTTTAAATTGGTAAGGATTACTGAATGTATAGTTACGAGTAAACAATTTGAAAGAGAATTTGATGTTGAAGCTTATATAAATGAACTTAGAAATAATAGTATAGGGATTTTTGGAGGAAAAGAATACAAACTTAAATTAGAAATTTGCCCACCTATGTCAAATACAATAAAAGAACGAATTTGGATAGATAATCAAATTGTTACTAAATTAAAAAATGGAAATATATTATTTGAAGCAAAAATGAGAGGTGGTCCAGAAATAATTTCTTGGATATTATCTATGAGAAGTTGTGTTAAAGTTATTGAACCGCAGATATTGAAAGATGAAATTGAAGAAGAATTAAAAAAAATGATGAAAAAATTAAAATAAATTTATAATAGGTACCATTAATGTCCTCAACTATTTTTATAATAATATTAATAGATAGACATTAGCTAGGTGAATGGAGGAAAAAAGATGAGATTTAAGATTATTCTTAATGCATTAGATAATAAAATTCCTATAGGAAATAGATTTATGATATGCAGTTTATTAAAAAATGCTATTGAAAAAGGAGATAAAAAGTTATTTAATGAAATGTATTATTTTCAAGATAAAAAAAATAAGAAAATAAAGGATTTTACATTTGCTATATATTTAAATGATTATGATGTTAAAGAATCTTATATTGATGTGTATGGAGATATTTCAGTAACAATTACTACTCCTAATTATAATTTTGGTATAGCACTTTATAATGGATTATTATCAATAAAAGAGTTTAACTATAAAGAAAAATATAGCTTAGCAATTAAGAAAATAATTTTACTTAAAGAAAATAAAGTTAAAAATAATGAAATTAAATGTAAAACGTTATCTCCAATTTATATAAAGGATAAAGATAATAAACCAGTAGAAATACAGAATGATAATTTTGAAGAATTAATAAACTATATTTCGGATCTGTATTTAAAATCATATAGGGGTTATGGGTTAAGAGAAAAACTGAAATTTAAACCTATTTCAATGAAAAAAGTAGTAGTAAAAGAAGAAATATCTAGATTTAAGGAACAAACTAAAAAAGATTATATATTCATAAATGCATATAAAGGTATATTTAACTTAATAGGAGATATTGATGATTTAAATATATTGTTACAATCAGGCATTGGGTTTAGAAGAAGTGAAGGCTTCGGTTTGATTGATTTAATATAGGAGGTGAAATTGTGAGTTTAGTAAAAATAGAAATAGGAGACTGGTTAAAAAATGCTTCAATTGTTGGATTATTAAAAGTGTTGGAACATAAAAAGCAAAGTATTAATGAAGTAAATATTCAAAAAAATTATATTGAGTTTGATACATCAATGTTAGAGGGCTTTGAAGATGCATATTTCCAAGTATTATTTAAAGAACATGTAAAAAGCATTTCTTGGTTTAAATTAGTTAGCTATATGGATGAAGTCAATTTTATAGAGGAAAATGAAATAACAGAAAAAAGTATAGATAGACTGAATGAAATTATAGATAACATAAAATTAATGATTAAATCTGCAAGTTATCAAAGTGCCTATGAAATTTTAGATGATGATAATGATAAAATTTGGATATTAAATAAAGAAAAAGAATTAATTAAAATAAAACATAAGAAGAAATATAATCCTTTGGATTTTAAAGAAGAAGTTTTAGAGCAAATAGCTATTATTAAGGATATAATTAATTGGTTTAAGAAGCCAGAAGTTAAAAGATTTATAATCGCAAAGAATGTTATGTATGAAGTTATTCAACCATTTTGGAATAATGTAAGCATTTTATTAAAAACAAATAATAAATCAAATATGTATGAACTTTATAAACAAGACTTTATAGATAATTTTATAAATTATTCTGAAAGTGATAAAAGTAAAAATAAATATAACTGTTTTACTTGTAACAATAAGATAAAAAAATTAAGTAAACCTGAAGCATTTGATTTAACATGGCTAGTAAAAACTGGTGTAGATATGTCTAGAAAGTCATCACATTTTTGGAACATGAATGGTGATGCCTATATATGTCCAATATGCAATTTAGTGTATTCATGTTTGCCATTAGGATTTATAGTCAAAAAGAAAAAAGGAATTTTTATAAATAACAATCAAAACATAAAAGCATTGAAACAATGTAATATTGTGGCTACCAATTATGAAGATAAAAAATATGAAGAAATAGAAAATTTATCCTACTATAATATTTTAAATTCTATGGAAAATGTAAGCATAGAAAATATTGAGAAGGAATTTGAAAATATTCAGGTGGTTAAAATCGATGGTAATAACGATAGAAGACCATATAGTTTTAATATTCTTTCACCAAGACTTATGAAAATTTTATATTTTAATAGAAAAAATTTAGAAAGTCTCATTAAAATTAGAGTTAAGATAACAGAAAAATATTATTTAAATTTATATGATGAGGTAATACGCAGAATATATGACGGAAAAAATTTACTAGATTTGATTCACAAATTATTAATTATGTATTTAGATGACAAAAAGTTTAAAGGAATAAACATTATTTATAAAATGTTAAAGATAAACAGTTCATTAATGGGAGGTAAAGATATGATGAGACAAGAAGATATAAATAACTTTAGAAATTATGGAATTAGGCTTAAAGAAGCTTATGAAAATAAGAATGCAAAATCAAAATTATCAGGAATTTCATATAGACTTTTAAATGCAATAAAAACAAAAGATACAGGAAAATTTATGGATACAATATTAAATGCTCATATGTATATGAGAATGGAGTTACCCAAAGAATTAGGACTAGCTTTAAGGGATAATGATAAATTACAAAACATTGGATATGCATTTGTTTTAGGCTTACAAAGTGAATCATTAAAAAAAGAAAATGAAGGAGAGAATTAGAGATGAAAAATGTAAAAGGATTAACTTTAAGTTTTATTTTTGAAGCAGAAAGTGCTAACTATGGTGAAGGAATTGGAAATGTAACATCACTAAAGAAGATTTCAAGAGATGGTGGAAGAGCTTATAGTTACATTTCAAGACAAGCATTAAGATATAATATTATAAATCAAATGAAAGTAGACAATACACCATTAGCTTTAGATGGAGAAGTTCTTCAATTTCATCCTGATGCAAGTGTTAAAGATTATCCTGAAATAGACTTATTTGGATATATGAAAACACAAAAACCAGTTAAAACAAGAGCAGCAGTTGCAAGGTTATCTAATGCAGTAGCACTTGAAACATTCAATGCAGATTTAGATTTTTTAACTAACAAAGGATTACTAGACCGATATAATGAAAATACAGAAAAGAAAAAAGATGGAGGAAATATAGCGCAAAGTGAAATCCATAAATCTTATTATACTTATACAATTACGCTTGATCTTGACAAAGTTGGTGTAGATAAGAATGATGGTGTTGAAATTGAAAATTCAGAAAAAGCAAAGAGAGTTAATGATTTATTAGATGTTATTAAATTTTTATACAGAGATATAAAAGGTAGAAGAGAAAATTTATCACCTTTATTTGCAATAGGAGGTGTTTATTCTATAAAAAATCCTTTCTTTGAAAATAGAATAAAATGTTACAATAATAGAATTCAAATTGATGCTATAAAAGATATATTAAACTTAGATAAGGAAATAAAAGAAAATACTAATGTGGGATTATTAAATGGTATATTCTCAAATAATGACGAAATAAATAAAGAATTAAATGCAGTAGAAATGGGAGAATTCTTTGACAGAATTAAGAGCGATATAAATGCATACTATGAAGAGTAGGTGTTAATAGTGAATAAAAAGAGAGCTGTAAGATTAGAAATATATCAAAATCTTGTAAATTATAAAAAGCCAACAAGTTTTCAATTAAAAGAAAGTTATCCACTTCCACCTCCATCAACTGTTATAGGAATGGTTCATTTTGCTTGTGGATATAAAGAATATCATGATATGGATGTATCAATTAAAGGGAATTTTAATTCAAGAGTATATGATTTATATACTAGATATGAATTTGCAGGTGCTAGCTATGAGGATAAGAGGCATCAATTAGCTTTGTTAAGCAATGATGGAAAAACTTATGGAGTAACTAGGGGAGTAGCTACATCAGAATTATTAGTAGATGTTAATTTAGTACTTCATATTTGTCCTAAAAATCAAGAGGAAGTACAAGAAATATATGAAAATTTTAAATTTCCTAAAGAATATATATCACTTGGAAGAAGAGAAGATTTAATTCAAATAAAAAATGTTGAAATAGTTGAGTTAGAAGAAGAATATGAAGATGATGATGAAATAGTAGATAAAAGAATGAATATGTATGTACCTATGCAAAAGATAGAAAATAGAGAAGTAGAATCAAAAGCTACTGTATATACTTTAAACAAAACATATACAAAGAAAACAATAAAAAAAGATACTGAAGTTAGAAGTTGGGAACGTGTTAAAGTTGCTTATTGTGTTGCAGATAAAACTAGTGTAGGGTATACAGATGTCTATAAAGACAGTAATAAGGAAATAGTATTTTTAATTTAGAAATGAAAAAGGACTATTGGATAATAAATATTTATCTAATAGTCCTTTATTTAGAGGTGAAGCATGAAAAATTTATTTTTAGCAAAAAGCAACCCAAGAGAAAGTATAGTAGAACATACAGAAAAACTCATAGAAGCATATGAAACTTTAAGAAAAACATACCCTAACATAGAAAATTTGAATTGGAATTTGTTAAAACTTGCATGTATATATCATGATTTAGGTAAAATGAGTACAAAATTTCAAAATAAGATAGTAAAAAACATAAATAGAGATCTTGAAAAGAGAGAATGTAGTGAAAGATTGTCTTTACTTGAAGATGAATTTGAAGATATAGAAGAAATACCACATGGATATTTAAGTAATGCATTTATACCATTTGAATATTTAGAAGAGAATTTTAATAATGAAGAAATAAGGATATTATACGAAAGTATTTTTTATCATCATAATAGAGAACATTTGGAAGGGGAAAGAAGGAAAGAATTAAAGATTATTATAGAGAAAGATTTGAATAAATATTTAGACCAATTTATTTATGAAAGATTAGTTTGTAGCACTGATAGAATAAAGCTAAATAATGGATTTATGAAATTCCTTAGAAACAGAGTTTTAGATGATTATAGCATTTTAAATGATGAAGAATATGAGATAGCAAGCAAATTTATCATGACTAAAGGATTATTAAATAAAATAGATTATGCTGCCAGCAGCAATGTGAAGATAGAAATTTCACCAGGAAATTTAGAAGAATTAACAAAAAAATCATTAGAACCCTATAAAATAAATGAACTTCAGCAATATATGAAAGAAAATTCACAAGAAAATTTAATAATAAAAGCATCAACAGGAATAGGAAAAACAGAAGGAGCACTGATGTGGATAGGAAATAACAAAGGATTCTTTACTCTACCACTTAGAGTTTCTATAAATTCAATATATGATAGAGTAGCTAGTAAAATAAAATATGGTAAACATAGAACAGGATTATTACATTCTAATAGTGCTTCAGAGTATATGAAAAGAAATGAAAATGGTACTATAGATAAAAAATATTTAGATACAACTAAGCAACTATCATTGCCACTAACAATTTGTACATTAGATCAATTAATTGGTTTTATATTTAAATATGAAGGCTTTGAACTAAAACTTGCTACTTTGAGTTATTCAAAAGTTATAATAGATGAAATTCAGATGTATTCTTCAGAAATGATTGCATACTTAATTATAGCTATTAGAGATATAGTTAAAATGGGAGGAAAGTTTGCAATAGTGACAGCTACATTTCCACCTATATTTGAGCATTTTATGAATTATGCAGGACTTGTTAAAAACGTGGACTATAAAATTCCACCAAAAGCATTTTTAAAGAAAAACAATGATCAGGTTATGCTAAGACACAAAGTGAGAGTTTGGAAAGATGATATAGATGCTAAATTTATTTATGAAAATTATAACAAGCAAAAAGTTTTAGTGATTGTAAATACAGTGAAAGCTGCACAAAAACTTTATGAAGATTTAGAAAAATATAATGATATTAAAAACAATATATTCATGTTTCATAGCAGATATACTCAGGAATATAGGTCAAAAAAAGAAACAACTATTTTTGAAAATGGTCAACTTAAAAACAAGTTTTCAGGTATATGGATTACTACTCAAGTTGTAGAAGCAAGTTTAGATATAGATTTCGATGTACTTTATACAGAATTATCAGATATAAGTGGTCTTTTACAAAGAATGGGTAGGGTTTATAGAAATAGAATTCTTGATACCGATAAAGTAAACATAAATGTATTTGTTGGAAGTAATAAACTGCCTTCTGGAATACATGATAGCATGAGTAATTATGAGTCAATAATTGATATAGATATATTTAATAAATCTAAGGAAGCAATTTTAAAATATGATGGTTTAAAATTAGATGAAGAAGAAAAAATGCTATTAGTAGAAGAAGTTTATTCAGTGAAAAATTTAAAAGAATCAAAATATTTTAATAATATAAAAAATACAATAAATGTATATAATGAGTTGATACCATATGATCTTAAAAAAAATGAAGCAAAGCTAAGAAATATATTATCTGAAACTGTTATACCTGAAGATGTATACAAAAATAATAAAGAAGAAATAAATAAAATATTAGATGATATTAATAAAACTAATGCTTATGATGAAAAAATTAGATTGAAAGATGAGCTAATGAAAAAAACTGTTACTATATCATCATCTATGTTTGATAGCATACAAAGAAATGGCGGAAAATTAGAAGAAATAGAACTTAGTAAGTATCAAACCATTTATATAGTTCTTGGAAATTATTCTTTTAAAAAGGGATACGAAGTATATAAAAAAGAAAAAAGTTTTTCAGAAAATCAATTTTTATAATTAATTAGGTATAAAAAATGTCCTTAATTGATGTTAGTATTCAATTAAGGACATTTTTAATTATTCTCAGGAGGTAAAAATGGATTATAATTTTGAAGAATATAAGGTACAGGGAACAAAGTTCAATTATTATTTTGTTTGCAAAAGAAAATTGTGGCTATTTTCAAAAGGTATTTCAATGGAAGATGGCAATGATAAAATTCAAGAAGGAAAAATAGCTCATGAATATTCCTACAAGAATAAAGAAAAGAATAAGGAAAAACTAGTTGATGAATTAATTAAGATTGATATAGTAGAAAAAGATGAAATAAGAGAGGTAAAATTATCTAGTAAAATGAAAGATTCTGATAGAATGCAATTACTATACTATTTATTTTATCTAAAACAGCTAGGTATAAATAAAAAAGGAACATTGAATTATGTAAAAGAAAGAAAAAAAGAAGAAGTAATTCTTAAAAAAGAGGATGAAATTAAAATTGTAGAGGTTTTAAAAAATATAAAAATAGTATTAAACTTAAAATATCCACCAAAAGTTGAAAAATTTAATTACTGCAAAAAATGTTCTTATTATGAGTACTGTTATATAAAGGAGGAAGAATAGTGGGTAAAGATTATTATATTTTTTCAAATGGAAGGATTAAAAGAAAAGATAATACTATATATTTTATAGATGAAGATAGTAATAAAAGAGGATTACCAATAGAGGATATTGAAAGATTACATCTATTTGGAGAAATAGATATGAATACTAAGTTTTTAAATTATATTTCTAAGTATAGAATGTTAATAAGTATATACAACTATTATGGTTTCTATAGTGGAACATATTATTCTAGAAAAAAGAATGTATCTGGTATATTATTGGTTAATCAATCAGAAGCTTATACTAATAAGAATGTTAGATTAAGTATTGCTAAATGTTTTATAGATTCAGCATTTCATCATATATTGAGAAATTTGAGAAGACATGATAGTATACCAAAAGAATTAATTTATGGAATTGTAATTGAAAGAAAAAATATTAACGATGCAAAAACAATAGAAGAATTAATGGGAGCAGAAGGAAGAGGAAGAAAAAAATATTATGAATCATTCAATTATTTTCTGAAAAATGAATTTTATTTTAACAGAAGGCAAAAAAGACCACCAACAGATCCAATAAATGCATTAATATCATTTGGTAATTCTATGATGTATACAACAACATTAGGAGAAATATACAAAACACAACTAGATCCTACAATAAGTTATTTACATGAACCATCAACAAGAAGATTTTCGTTAAGTCTGGATATTTCGGAGATTTTTAAACCTCTTATTGTAGATAGTGTTATATTCACATTAATAAATAAGAATATGATTACATCAAAAGATTTTAACATAGAAAATGGATTGTGTTACTTAAATGAAGATGGGAAGAAAAAATTTATAAGAGAATATGAAAATAAGTTATCAACAACAATAAAACATAGAACATTAAATAGGAAAGTTTCATATAGAACATTAATAAAACTTGAGTGTTATAAATTAATTAAGTATTTAATTGAAAATGAAAAATATAAAGCGTTAAAGGCATGGTGGTAAATGATGTTTGTTATAGTAACTTATGATGTAGGTGAAAAAAGAGTTAGCAAGGTAAGAAAAAAATTGAAGATGTATTTAACATGGACACAAAATTCTGTTTTTGAAGGTGAAATAACAAATGCTAAATTAAAAAAATGTTTATCAGAACTTAGCTTAATATTGGACAAAGATGGAGATTCACTATATATATACAAAGTAAAAAATAATAATAATATAGAAAAAAATGTTGTTGGAGAGTTAAAAAGTTATGATAATATGTTTTTATAAACATAATTGCAGTAAACCCAATTTAATTAAAATTAGGTGTGAATCGTTGAATTTACAAAGCTGAATAGACATTTTACTATATGTTAAAAAATGTTATTGTATATTTACTGCAATTTATATCAAGAAATGTTATAATAAGTACTATAAAATGGCTTAGATAGGAACAATATTTCTACTATTTTTCGGGGTTTTAGATTAACTATAAGGAATGTAAATTATAGAGATGTTAGTGTTCCAGTTCAAAATCCAGTTGTTTTAGATTAACTATAAGGAATGTAAATTTAATATTACAATGCCATCCATAGCTATTATTACATGTTTTAGATTAACTATAAGGAATGTAAATTTTCCTATTATTAATATGTCAGTTCCTTCGATATATGGTTTTAGATTAACTATAAGGAATGTAAATTTTTGTATTTAGCTTCATAAAGTCCAGGAACTTCTACGTTTTAGATTAACTATAAGGAATGTAAATTCTTCTGAATCCATCCAGCAAACACCATAACATCCAGTTTTAGATTAACTATAAGGAATGTAAATATACCAGCGAAGATTTTAGAAGCCTTAGCACAACTTAGTTTTAGATTAACTATAAGGAATGTAAATTGTAGGCATTAGATTTTATTAAATCTAATCTATTTAGTTTTAGATTAACTATAAGGAATGTAAATAATTTCATCGCACTTAGAATGAGAAACCCTATATACTGTTTTAGATTAACTATAAGGAATGTAAATAATCATATTTTAATAAGTCCTCAAAATTATGCTTATGTTTTAGATTAACTATAAGGAATGTAAATTCTTTTATACCCGGTATAGTAACAGAACCAGTATTATGTTTTAGATTAACTATAAGGAATGTAAATCCTATTACATCAGGAGCAACTGGAATTGCAACTGTATCGTTTTAGATTAACTATAAGGAATGTAAATTTTCTCATCATACAAGCTAAGCGTAGCCAAATTGGATTTTAGTTTTAGATTAACTATAAGGAATGTAAATAAGTTTCACATGAATCTAAAATCATACTGTAAAGTGTTTTAGATTAACTATAAGGAATGTAAATTTTTAAAAAGGATATGAAGATTGCTTTATGTATATAAGTTTTAGATTAACTATAAGGAATGTAAATAAGAGTTGAAAATGGACGATATGGTTGATGGAGATTTGTTTTAGATTAACTATAAGGAATGTAAATTATTTTGCTATTGCCAGGTAACCGAAGGGCTTTAGTGTTTTAGATTAACTATAAGGAATGTAAATGGAGTAAGAATTGAAGAAACTGAAACTATTACAGTTAGTTTTAGATTAACTATAAGGAATGTAAATTTTTAATCCTAAACTAAAAGGATTCTTTTTGGCATTTTGTTTTAGATTAACTATAAGGAATGTAAATCTTCTTGTAGGAGCAATAACACATAATGTTAAATTCCGTTTTAGATTAACTATAAGGAATGTAAATAAGCTTTAGTAAAAGAATAAAAAAACTTTCGCATGCACGTTTTAGATTAACTATAAGGAATGTAAATATGATACTATGTATTCATTAGATTCATAATATCCATTGTTTTAGATTAACTATAAGGAATGTAAATTTAAAATTATTTTTCAATTTAATATCACCCTTTAATAGTTTTAGATTAACTATAAGGAATGTAAATTTATACAAATTATCTGTATATAAATAAAATTCTCGTTTTAGATTAACTATAAGGAATGTAAATTATGCTAAACAATTCGTAACATGGTTTACTGCTAAAAGTTTTAGATTAACTATAAGGAATGTAAATCATAATCAGACATTTGAAAAAGTGAGGTGTTAACTATAGTTTTAGATTAACTATAAGGAATGTAAATTCTTCTTTTTCTGTAGCATCATCTTTATGGAAGTTAGTTTTAGATTAACTATAAGGAATGTAAATGCAAACTGGAACTCATACTCTTTTTCACTTGAACTAGTTTTAGATTAACTATAAGGAATGTAAATTAGAGCCACTCTGCTAGGGGAAGGCAAAAAGAGAGAGTTTTAGATTAACTACAAGGAATGTAAATTACATATGCAGTGATTTTCCATATTTCTTAACCCTGGTTTTAGATTAACTATAAGGAATGTAAATTCTATTCCTGGAGAAGGAGATGGAGGTATAAGTATTCGTTTTAGATTAACTATAAGGAATGTAAATAATTCCAAATAAAATTGTGCCATACCTTCATAAATTGTTTTAGATTAACTATAAGGAATGTAAATAAAGGAATACTTTATAGAACAGTAGATGTAACATATGGTTTTAGATTAACTATAAGGAATGTAAATTTGTGGAATGTTCCACCAAGACCCATTCTTGAGCCAGGTTTTAGATTAACTATAAGGAATGTAAATTCAATAAAGCTTCCATAGATGGTGGCAACTCATTTGCGTTTTAGATTAACTATAAGGAATGTAAATGTTATATCAGCTATTTCAAAAGGCTTTAAATCAATAGGTTTTAGATTAACTATAAGGAATGTAAATTAACAAGGCGTTAAACTGTTAGAACATACTTAAAGCAAGTTTTAGATTAACTATAAGGAATGTAAATATTGCAGGACAATTAGGAAATGAAGAAGTTGTGAGAGGGTTTTAGATTAACTATAAGGAATGTAAATTTTATATCAATGATACTTATTGGTATTTGGATTATAGGTTTTAGATTAACTATAAGGAATGTAAATTTTTGTGAAAACTTTCAAGTATAATTTTCTATTTTGTGTTTTAGATTAACTATAAGGAATGTAAATTATTCAGTAGATGGAATCCTAGGCGGGCCTAATGGTGTTTTAGATTAACTATAAGGAATGTAAATCTCCAGGAATAGTAACATCTCCCTCTCCCGTACCCTCGTTTTAGATTAACTATAAGGAATGTAAATCAAGATTTACATGTACTCAATCTACCCAAAACATCACCGTTTTAGATTAACTATAAGGAATGTAAATTTAACAATTTCATTGAGTTTTAAAAATGATATTTTAGGTTTTAGATTAACTATAAGGAATGTAAATTAGTCATTCCCTTTTCCACAGCTTACGATTGCATATCGTTTTAGATTAACTATAAGGAATGTAAATCTCAAATTAAGGACTTAGAAAAGGAACTAGAGAAAGAGTTTTAGATTAACTATAAGGAATGTAAATAATATAATAATAGATGGTTTAAAAATAGAAGATTTAGGTTTAGATTAACTATAAGGGGAATGTAAATGCTAAATTTACACAAGGAGTAGTCTTACCAACTCCTCGTTTTAGATTAACTATAAGGAATGTAAATCAAAATACCCAATTAATATCTGTTCTTCCCCTAGTATTTTTAGTGCAGTTTTAAAGAGGAGATATTTAAGGTGTTTGATTTTTTAATATGGTGACATAGGATATTAGATGGTTTTAGGTTTAATAATAAGAAGCTTTTGGATATAATAGAGATAATACAATTGATTACTATAATGTATAAGTTAAAAAATGGAGGTTTGTTATGAATTTAAAGGCACTACCAATAGGAGTAGATAATTTTGAAAAATTAATAACGAGAGATTATTATTATATAGATAAAACATTATTAATAAAAGATTTACTAGACAATAAAGCAGACGTGAATTTATTTACAAGACCAAGAAGATTCGGAAAAACTTTAAATATGAGTATGCTTCAATATTATTTTGAAAAGAGAGAAGAAAATAATTCTTATCTTTTTGAAAATCTAAATATAATGGAGGCAGGAGAAGAGTATGTTTCTCATATGGGACAGTATCCTGTAATTAATCTTTCTTTGAAATCTGCAAAGCAACCTAATTTTGAATTAGCGTATATTTCTATTGCAAGAAGAATAGCAGAAGAATATAAGAGACATGAATATATATTAAAAAGTGAAAATTTAAAAAATGAAAAAGAAAGGTTTTTAAAAATATTAAAAGAGCAAGGTGATGAAGGAGATTACACTGACTCAATATTTTTTCTTAGTCAATGTTTAGAAAAGTATCATAACAAAAAAGTAATAATACTTATTGATGAATATGATGTACCTCTTGAAAATGCGTTCTTTGAGGGCTTTTATGATAAAATGATAGCATTTTTAAGATCACTTTTTGAATCAGCTTTAAAAACAAATTCTTCTTTAGAGTTTTCTGTAATAACAGGTTGTTTAAGAATTAGTAGAGAAAGTATATTTACAGGACTTAACAATTTAGAAATTATATCAATTTTAAATAAATCATATGATGAATACTTTGGATTTACTCAAGAAGATATAAATAAAATGCTTGAAGATTATAATTTAAGCGATAAGGGAGCATTAATCAAAGAATGGTACAATGGTTATATTTTTGGTGATGCTAAAGTTTATAATCCCTGGAGCGCTGTACGATTCGTAAAAGATTTAAAAATTAACAATAATGTATTTCCATCATCTTATTGGGCAAATACAAGTTCAAATAGTATTGTTAAGAGTTTAATTGAAAGAGCTGATAGTGTAACAAAACGTGAAATAGAGTCATTAATTGAGGGAAAAACTATAGAAAAAAAGGTTCATGAAGATATAACTTATAATGAAATGTATGATAGTATGGATAATTTGTGGAACTTTATGTTCTTTACGGGTTACTTCAAAAAAGTAAGTGAAAGAATGGATGAAGAAGATAATCGCTATATAACTCTTAAAATACCTAATAAAGAAGTTAAATATATTTTTAAAAACAAAATATTAAAGTGGTTTCATGATAAAGTTAAAGTAAAAGATTTATCTACAATGTATAGTGCTATTTTTAATAAAGATGCTCAAACCTTTCAAAAAGAATTAAATGCAATGCTTAGACAAACTATAAGTTTTAATGATGCTTATGAAAATTTCTATCATGGATTTACTCTTGGCGTATTAGCTAATATGCATGACTTTTTAGTGAAGTCTAACAGAGAAGCCGGAGATGGCAGAAGTGATATATTTATAAAATCACTTTCAATATTTGAGCCATGCGTCATATTAGAACTTAAAGTATGTGATAAACCTAAAGATATTTTTAAGAAATGTGATGAAGCATTAGCACAAATTGATGCAAAAAATTACGAAGAAGAACTTAAAGAAGAAGGATATGAAAATATAATAAAGTATGGTATTTCATTTTATAGAAAAGATTGTGTAATAAAAGTTAAAGAATAGAATTGAGGGACGAAGAGATGCTTATTCCAAAATCAAAATTAGAGACTGTAGAATTAATGAATGAGGAACATTATTTAGGAGATCTATCTTATGATTTAGTATGTGATGAATATAGTTTTAAGAAAAATGAAGAGATTGAGGATCTTAGCTTGTATCCTGCTGAATTTTATGGACTATTTACTAGAAAAATTAGAAAAGTTCCAAGTGAAGTAATAAGAGAATTTATTGTTGATAGAATAATACCATACAATAGAATGAATTTAGATTGTTATTTAGAGTACTATAATTTAGAATATTGGGATGAATGGGAAGTATTTTTAGCAGCAAAGGGAATGTGTTTTTTAGATATCTTTTGGATAAGAAAAGACAAAAATGAAAGTTATAAAAATCATATTAGATTTACTAACTCTGTTAGAGATGATTTACTTACAGAAGAGTACTTTATTAATAAGAAATTTGCGAATATAAAATTTTGAATTATATAAAGTTTGTTAAACATCAGTATCAAAAAGACTGATGTTTTTTTACATAACTACATTTAACTAAAGGGGAAATAGATATGAATATAGAGAATTTTCAAGAGTACATAAACAAGACTATTTTAAGTAGAGGCTATGATTATTATTATGATGATAATATAACAGAATACTATACTGAAGGAGAAAATCAGTATGTTTTTATAATTCAAGGTAGCGATGAGTATGAAGTAGTAGTAAAAATAGATGAGTGTGGAGAGATATTATCTTCAGAGTGTGATTGTTCATATGATTTTGGTCCAATATGTAAGCATGAGGTAGCAGCTTATTTAAAATTAGCTGAAATTTTAGATAATATTAGTAATGATGAAGAATATAGAAAAACAGTTCCAAAGCAAATACCTATAGAGGAAGTATTAAAAGATCTTTCTAAAGAGGAATTGATAAGTATCATATGTAATATAGCTAACAATGATAAAACCTTAAAAAACAGTATCATTGTTAAATATTCAAAATGTGGTGATGCACAACAAATAGATGGAATTAAAAATTTAATAGATTCTATAGTGAGAAAATATACAGGAAGAGAAGGATTTATAACTTATAGAGATGTTAGTATATTTACAAATGAGATGGAAGATTTGTTGGAATTAGTAAGGCGTGAGAAAAATATATTATTAAGTTTAGATATTGCATTTTTATTTTTGCATGAATGTATAGAAGCATTTCAATATGCAGACGATTCTAATGGTGAAATTGGTGATTTAGTAACAGAAACTTTAGATTTAATAGAAGAAATTATAATTAATAGTGATGAGTCAGATATAAGATTAAGAGAGAGCATGCTTAATAAACTATTATTAACAGTTGATAATACAGTATTTGATGGTTGGGAAGATTATAGAGTTGATTTGTTAAAAATATGTGTTGAATTTTCTGATGTTAAGGAATTTAGAAATAAGTTGAAAATTAAAATAGAGGACTTAATTAACAAAAGTTCTAATAAAGATTATATGAAATACACAAATGAAAGTATGCTAGAAATAATTTTTCAAATGTTAGATAAGTATTCTACAAATGAAGAGGTAGAGAATTTTATAAAGAAGAATATTCAGTTTACATATTTCAGAGAAATGCTTATAAATAGATATATGAACGAAGGAAAATATTATAATGCTATAGATGTGGCATTAGATGGAGAAGAACAAGACAAAGTATATATAGGTTTAGTATTAAAATGGAAAGAACTGAGATATATAGCCTATGAGGAATTAGGGCTTAAAAAAGAACAAGAAGCATTGGCTAAAGAATTATTATTTCATGGAGAATTTAAATATTATAAGAAATTAAAAGAATTAACTGAAGAGGATGAAGTGACATTTTATAATAATTTGAAACAAGAGATTAAAAATAATAGAAATCTAAATAGAGGCAATATATATCTTAAACTTATTCTAGAAGAAAATGATTTAGATGAATTAATGGGATTTTTAAAGAGCAATCCTAGTGAAATAGAAGTGTATGCTGATAAATTAATACATAAATTTAAAGATGATGTTATAGAAATTTATAAGAATTTTATAATGTTATCAGCAAGTCATTCATCAAATAGAAAAAATTATCAAGAAGTATGCAAAATAATTAAAAGATATAGAAAAATATCAGGTAAAAACTATAAAGAAGAAATAGTAAATGATTTAGTTAAAATGTATAAAAAAAGACCAGCATTTGTAGATGAGTTGATGAATTTATAATTGCAATTTTATCTAAAGTATTAGTTTATAATATGATTGATTTACATGTTTTGTATAATATTGTAATAAGCATATTTAATATGATAGTATTAATTTAAAGTATAAAGAGGGGGAAGCAGTATAATTATATTTTACTTGGATATAATAATTTAAAACATGAAAACAAGGAGATGTAATTTATGGAAACTATAATTATGGCAGTAACTATTGATCCTAGAAGTGCTCATGCACCAGAAGTACAAACCATTTTAACTAAACATGGATGCATTATAAAAACTAGAGTTGGCCTTCATGAAGTTAGTAAAAATTCTTGTTCTGAGCAAGGATTGATAATTTTACATATTCATTCTAGCTTAGAGGAAATAAAAGTACTTGAAAATGATTTGCTTGAGATTGATGGTGTTAAAGTAAAATATATGACTTTATAATTGAAAAAATAAAACGATTTATAAATTTGCATAGAAATTTTCTTTTAATGAATATTCATTTTTAATTTATATTCATTGATTGGAATATTGAAATAAATGATTTTTGGAAAATAGCCTAAAGTATGATTTAAGGTACTTTAGGCTTAAAAGTCTAGTTTATAATTTATTTCTTTATTCTTCACTTTTACAGAATGTACGTAAGGAGTAGTCATCATTCTTTTATATTGTTAACAGTCTTTAAGATTTTCTCTAGTTTTTCAACAGATATAATTCTTTCATTACACTTATCGCTATCTAAACATATATCAAATCCTATGGATTTATAAGCACCTTTACTAGCGTTATCTGTTTTACATATAGGTGAAACAAAAGCTACTTCATTTTCACGACCTATATGATTGCAAAGGGCGCATATGTGAGTGTTGTTAGAAGCATAATTTTGAAGTCTACATGACATACCTATAAGTTTACCATTCATATTATAAGCTATAAATAATTTTCTAATTGATTCATCAACCCAACCTAAATAAACATTCGTTGAATCATGCTCAGTTAAGTCTGGTACTTTTAATTTCTTTTCTTTTCTAAACAATTTACTAATTTGTGCATTTGTTATATTTGGCATTTCATATACATATTCTTTTAGCTTATTTGAATACTGTTCAATGTATAATGGATCAGTTATTTTACTGATATCAAGTAGCTTTTCTTCTTCCTCAGATAAATCTGTAAAAAGACGTAATATCTTTCCCTGTATATATGCTTTGTTTGTTTCAACGATATTAGGATCTACACAATTTCTGAAAGTATTATTTAAATCGAATAAACATTTTTTTATATAATTATATTCATATCTTTTTATAAAGGCTTTCATAAAATTTAGCACCTCTTTTCTGTTATTTTTATTATTTATTTATTTAAGTAAATAAGGCATTACTTTAAAGTTTATTTTGGCTTAAATAAAAAAGATGATTATTATTACTCCAACTGAAAGTAATAATAATCATCGAAATTTAAAATACATTACATACTCACAATAATTTTACTTAAGAATCATATTTTAAATTAGAAATGATAACTTTCAGTGGATCGCCACAATGAAATCATAACACTATTTAAAATAGGAACTCAATCTAATAAATGATTCTGTAATAATTATGAGCAAATACGCTTTTCTTCACCTATTATTCTTCTTATACTTTTTTCAGACAGATAATATTCTTGAGTTAGTTCGTTAATAGTAGTCCCATTAAGGTATTTTTTATAAATTTCATTATTTCTAAACTTAAGACTACTCTTTATACCACTCTTTTCTCCCCAGGCTTTATGATTTTCATTTTTTCTAGGTACATAAAGATATTTTCCGTCTACATATTCTTGTATTATTTTAACGATTTCCTCTGGTAACACATCGTGTGCTTTTGCATATTTCATTTCTTTACTCCTTAATATTTATCATAGTATTAAAGCAAAGAATACTAAAAAAGCTATGTGTTACAGAACCTAAGATATATGAGCATTTCAGCTAAATTAACAGCTTAGGCTCCATACAAAGCATAGCTTACTTTGTTGTAGTCCTTGCAAGGAGCAAGCTGATTTATAGCTGAATGTATCACAAACATTCATAAAATACACCTCCAATAAGTTAGATTTATTATATCATAGTTAAGTAATAAAATTGAATATATCAATCATTATTGTTCTGAGCAAGGATTGATAATTTTACATATTGATTCTGATTTAGATAAAATAAAAATACTTGAAAATGAGTTACTTGATATTGATGGTGTTAAAGTAAAATATATGACTTTATAATTGTTCTCTATTTAAATTGTACATTAAATTTAATCTAAGATAGATTGTTGAATATAAATTTTATAAGAAGGAAAAACTGAAATTGAGGTGAGAAAAATGGCAAAAAATAAATTTAATAAAAATAGGAATGATAATAAATCATCAGATAGCAATATGGAAACAGGAGAAAAATTGCATAAACCTACAAGAGGTCTTCCTAGAACGGAAAAGTAACAAAAGGATTAGCTCTTTTATGTAAGTTTACCCAATGCAAGCACTGCACTAAATTTATGTTTAGTGTAGTGCTTTTTTAGTATCTAGTTTATAGAGTACATTCATTAATATAAAGAAATTAAGAATGGATATATATGATGAATACTTTGGATTTACTCAAGAAGATATAAATAATAATTATTATTAAAAAATAAAAATAGGGTTGTAATAAATGGTTTTAAGTAATATAATAGATTTATAAAGTAAATATATACATTAAATAAATATATTTCACAATATGTAATAATATACAATATATTATTTAATGGCTTGTAAAAACAAAAAAAGAAGTAAATGAGTTATCTGAGTTTAAGAAATTTTGCTTATAGAAGCTCAAGATTGTGGTTTTACAGATTTTATGGAAGAGGATTTATGATAATGTATTGATTAAAAGGAGGGAAATATATGTTTTTTAAGACTATGGTACAACATGAAAATTTGAGGACAAAAATAAGAGAGTTTGCTGAAGAAGAAGTTAAACCTATTGCATTTATGTTAGATCAGGAAAATAAATTCCCAGAAGAAGCCATTCATAAGTTAGCTGATATGGGAATGATGGGGATTCCATATTCGAAAAAGTATGGAGGAGCAGGTCTGGATGTAATCAGTTATGCAATTGCTGTTGAGGAATTATCAAGAGTGGATGGTGGTACAGGTGTAATTCTTTCTGCTCATACATCTTTGGGTTCATATCCAATTGCTGCCTATGGGACAGAAGAACAAAAAAAGAAATATTTAGTTCCTTTAGCTAAAGGGGAAAAAATTGGTGCTTTCGGTCTCACAGAGGAAAATGCTGGTAGTGATGCTGGAGGTACAGAGACTACTGCTGTCTTAGAAGGTGATTATTATATTTTAAATGGAGAAAAGATATTCATAACTAATGCAGGTAAGGCTGATATTTATGTGGTTTTTGCAATTACTACACCTAATATAGGTATTCGTGGTATCAGTGCATTCATTGTAGAGAAGGGCTGGGAAGGATTTAGTTTTGGTAAACATTACGACAAGATGGGTATTCGCTCTTCTGCTACTGCAGAACTGATTTTCAATGATGTAAAAGTTCCTAAAGAAAATTTGCTTGGTAAAGAGGGCGAAGGCTTTAAGATTGCTATGTCTACATTGGATGGTGGTCGTATCGGTATTGCAGCTCAGGCACTTGGTATTGCACAAGGCGCTTATGAGCATGCATTGGAGTATTCAAAAGAAAGAGTACAATTTGGAAAACCTATCTGTCAGCAACAGGTTATTGCTTTTAAATTGGCGGATATGGCTACAAAGCTTAGAGCAGCCAGATTGCTTGTTTACAGTGCAGCAGAATTGAAAGGAAATCATGAGAGCTATATTATGGAAGCAGCAATGGCTAAACAATACGCTTCTGACGTTTGTCTTGAAATTGTTAATGATGCACTTCAAATATTTGGAGGAAGTGGTTATCTTAAAGGCATGGAAGTTGAACGTGCGTACAGAGATGCTAAGATTTGTACAATATATGAAGGAACCAATGAAATTCAACGTCTTGTTATTTCTTCTCAAATAATAGGTAAAATGCCAAAGGCAGAGCGTCCAGGTAAAGTTTATCAACATGAACCTGAGACAGGTTATCGTAAAAAAATGATTTTCAAGAAAGGAACTCCAGAAGAGAGAGTTAAGGACCTTGTGGAAGCTCTTAAAGCAGAAGGTTATGATTTTACAGTTGGAATTCCTATAGATACTCCTATCAGTAAGGCTGAAAGAGTAGTCAGCGCAGGCTTAGGCATAGGGGAAAAAGAAAATATGAAACTTATAGAAGATTTATCAACACAAGTAGGTGCAGCTATAGGCTCTTCACGTCCAGTAGCTGAAACACTTAAGTATTTACCACTAAATCGTTATGTTGGTATGTCTGGTCAAAAATTCAGGGGAAATCTTTATATTGCTTGCGGTATTTCAGGCGCAGGTCAACATTTAAAAGGCATAAAAGATGCTACGACAATTGTTGCTATAAATATTAATCCTAATGCAAAAATTTTCAAGAATGCAGATTACGGGATTGTTGGAGATTTAAAAGAAATCTTGCCATTACTTACTGCAGCTTTAGATAATGGAGAACCTAAGAAGGAGGCGCCTCCAATGAAAAAGATGAAGAGATCAATTCCAAAGAAGGCTGTTCCAACTTGGAAACATTATGTCTGCAACGGATGTGGGTACGAATATGATCCTAGCGTTGGTGATTCTGAAGGTGAAGTAGTTCCAGGAACACTTTTTGAAAATGTACCTGAAGATTGGACTTGCCCTGCTTGTGGTGAAGAAAAAAATATGTTTATAGAAGTATAATATACACAATTAAGTAAACAGAAAAAAATGTATTTAGTGTAAAGGAGGATTAAATTAATGTATTGTGTTAGAAAAATAACAGAAGATCTTTATTGGGTCGGTGGCAATGATCGTCGCCTTGCTCTTTTTGAAAATATTCATCCAATTTCACGGGGTGTTTCCTATAATTCTTATCTACTTTTAGATGAGAAGACTGTACTCTTTGATACGGTGGATTGGTCAATTTGTCGTCAGTTCCTTGAGAATATTAAAGCGGTTTTAGGCGATAGGCCTTTAGATTATATGGTAATCAATCACGTGGAACCAGATCATGCAGCGTGCATTGAAGAAATTATGCTTCGTTATCCAGATGTAAAGATTGTATGCACAGAAAAAGCTTCTATGTTTATGCGTCAGTTTGGTTTTGATATCGATGGTAAAGTAATAGAAGTCAAAGAAGGAAATAAAATGTCATTTGGAAAACATGACGTTATGTTTGTAGCTGCTCCAATGGTGCATTGGCCAGAAGCTATGGTAACATATGATACAACTAATGGGGCATTATTTTCTGCTGATGCTTTTGGATCTTTTGGAGCTCTGGATGGTAAGCTGTTTAATGACGAGGTTAACTTTGACCGTGATTGGATTGATGAAGCTAGAAGATACTATACAAACATTGTAGGAAAGTATGGTGCTCATGTTCAGGCACTGCTAAAAAAAGCTGGCGGTCTTGAAATAAAAATTATTTGCCCGTTGCATGGACCAGTATGGCGTAATGATTTTGCGTACTTACTAGACAAGTATGATAAGTGGAGTCGTTATGAGCCAGAAGAAAAAGGTGTCATGATTGTTTATGGAACAATGTATGGTAATACAGAGGCTGCTGCTAATGATTTAGCAACAAGACTAGTGGAAAAGGGAATGACAAATGTAGTCATGTATGACGTTTCAAAAACTCACGTTTCACATTTAATTTCTGAGACATTCAAATATAGTCATGTAGTTCTTGCCTGTGTAACATACAATTTAAACATTTATCCTCCTATGTTGAGTTATATAATGGATATGAAAGCATTGAATCTTCAAAAACGTACCTTTGCTCTCATAGAAAATGGATCATGGGCTCCTCAATCTGGTAAGTTGATGCATAAACTTTTGGATGAGATGAAAGAAATGACTATTTTAGATAATGAGATGTCATTGAACTCAGCTATGAAAGAAGATGATACGAATTCCATGGATGATCTTTCTAACAGCATTATCGAGTCAATGAAGTGATTTTAGAAAAAATAAATTGTTAAAATAGTAAAGAAGCTATCTNNAGATAGCTTCTTTACTATTTACATTGTTTATATCTAATCTTTGTTCAAAATGTAGTTGTTATAATAGTATAATATATATACAATGGATAGTAAAAGGAGATGACAAAAACATGAACTTAAATACAATTCACCATATAGCAATAATAGTATCGGATTATGAAAAATCTAAAGATTTTTATGTAAATAAGTTGGGCTTTAATATAATCAGGGAAAATTATAGACCTGATAGAGGTGATTATAAGTTAGATTTAAAGTTTGGAGATTGTGAACTTGAGATATTTGGAATGCATAATAGTCCTAAAAGAGTATCAGGGCCAGAGGCCTGTGGCTTAAGACATTTAGCATTTAAAGTGGAATGCATAGAGGATATAATAAGTGAATTAAATGAAAAAGGAATAGAAACAGAGCCTATAAGAATAGATGAATTTACTAATAAGAAAATGACATTCTTCTCTGATCCAGATGGATTACCATTAGAATTACATGAGTAAAATTTATTATAAAATATATTAAAACATAGCATTATATTAAAATATAATTAAAGTTTATTGATTTTTTTACTGAATTGCTTATGATTAAATATGAAATAAATATCTAAATTTATACTATCTTAGAATATTTATAGTTAAAATGTAAAAATAGTGTTGACAATTTATATTATGTATCCTATAATAAACAAGCAGTCAAGTTGCAAGGGATTTAATTCCTGAATAACTTAAGTATTAAAGTTTAAAACTTGATTATAAGATTAATATTTTAAATTATGCGTTTTTAGCTCAGCTGGATAGAGCAACGCCCTTCTAAGGCGTGGGCCAGGGGTTCGAATCCCTTAAAACGCACCATTTGGTTCACTAGCTCAGTCGGTAGAGCACATGACTTTTAATCATGGTGTCCCGGGTTCGATTCCCGGGTGAGCCACCAAAATATTGTCCAAAGTAGAAATGTAAATTTTTACTTTGGATTTTTTTATTTTGAAAGAGTTAAATATTGTTTAAACAGTACATAAAAACAGGAGCTTTTGGAACAGTAGAAATTAAGAAATTTGAACATGTTAAAAGTTATCCATTACCATGGAATTGGCAACATATAATAAAAAAAGTATATTAAAAGAGTGTCTTTTAATATACGAATTATCTATAGCTAATATAGCACATTTGCAAAACTTAAAACATATGATAATTTTGAACTAATATAAAGGAAGAAACAAGATGAATAATTCTAGAATGTATCCATGGGATTATTATTCAGATACCCCATACCATATATATAATGATAATTGTGATTATAATAATCCTTATTTTAAGGCTGTTCCATATACTACACTTTTTGATGACACAGAGTGTAACTTAAGATTTGATTCCTCACAATTAGAAATGAGCAGTAACCAAATGGTATTGAAAGATTATGGTCCACAACCTTTAGTAATTAATATTGATAAAGCTACCAAGCAAAACAATAATTTTCGTACTGGTTTATGGACAGGGGAACATTTTCAAGTTACTTTGATGAGTATCAATGTTGGTGATGACATTGGTTTAGAGGTTCATCCAAACACTGATCAGTTTATACGTATTGAAGAAGGAGAAGGACTTGTTAAAATGGGAAGAAGCAAAGAAAGATTAGATTTTCAAGCAAATGCCCATGATGACTTTGCAATCATCATACCTGCTGGTATGTGGCACAATATTATAAATACAGGTGATAAACCACTTAAAGTATACGCTATATATGCACCACCTGAACATCCTCATGGTGTAGTTAATGTGACTAAACCAGCTGAATAATTTGCTCAAATAACTATAAAGAATAAAGAAATATAGTCTAACCATGTATCAATTGATATTATAGGTTAGACTTTTTTTATTAAGTAAATATTATTTTTTATATCATCCTACAAAAGTAAGTGCTTATGGTGTAGAAATCTTAACTAGTCCAGTTAATAGTAAAGGTGTTCTTAAAAGATTTAAGTAATTCTATTCTTATAAAACATAGCATAATTTTAATAAGGCATATGAAAATAAATAACTAGCATACTGACTAGTTATTTATTTGAATGTGCATAAAGACAAATAATAAGTTTTAAAGTAATAATCGTAGAGAAAATCTATGTTTTGTGAGGTTAGTATGATTAAAAAGATACCAAGAAAAGTTGTTAAGTTATTAGCTATTATAATGTTTAGTATTGGATTTATATTTTTTTGTATTTGGCAAAATAATAGTATCATGATTTCAAAATATGATTATGTCAATTCTAAGATACCACCTGACTTTAATAATTTTACAATAGCTCATGTTTCTGATTTGCACAATAAAATGTTTGGAAAAAATCAAATTAAGTTATTAAATAAAGTCAAAAGTATTTCTCCAGATATAATTGTTATTACAGGTGATTTAATAGATAGACGTAAATATGATTTAGACACTGCTATAAAGTTTGTTTCAGGTGCCGTAAAAATTGCTCCTGTATATTATGTTTCAGGTAATCATGAAGCTTGGTCTGGAAAATTTCCTTTAATAAAAGAAAAATTGATAGATATGGGTGTTTATATTCTTGATGATAAATCATTTAAACTTTCAAAGGGTAGTAGTTCAATACATTTATTTGGTTTATCTGATCCAGATTTTCTTACATCTAGCTATAGGGATGGTACAGATATAAGTAAAATGGAAGAACAATTAAAAATGTGGTCAACTGATAAAAATTTTAAAATCTTACTTTCTCATAGGCCTGAACTTTTCAATTTGTATGTTCAAAATAATATGGACTTAATTTTTACAGGACATGCACATGGTGGACAACTTAGAATTCCTGGTATAGGGGGATTGATTGCTCCAGATCAAGGAATATTTCCTAATTATACAAGTGGAGGTTACAACAAAGATTTATATACAATGTTTGTAAGCAGAGGACTAGGTAACAGTATTTTCCCAATAAGAATTTTTAATAGACCAGAAATCATTCAAGTAACATTAAAAACACAATAAATAAAATTGGCTATATTTTAAGTGAATGTTGATATTGTAGTATAAAGCTCATGGACAGAGGAATTTACTTTAAGAACTCTAAAATAAAGCTTAGTCCAATTAATGCATGCTCCCACTCAAAGATTGCGGACAAGCAATTAATTGTACAAATCTTCATTAAGAGTTCTAAAAAGCAAATTCCAATGCCAGTTCGCCCTTATATTATAATATCAACACTGTTTTAAAATATGGTCATAAAATAAACACTAGTCATATAATTTTTATATCTTATCATATACATAATAATGATTTATGATGGGAGATGGTGTTGTGAAACAAAAGGTATTTACAAGGGATCTAACAATTATTTTATTTATTGTTTCTATAATTGAATTTTTTATGTTGCTAATTAATATTAAGATACCAACTATGATATTAATAATATCTACTGTATTGCTATTTGATATTACCATATTGGAAGCTATCAAAACACAGGTGTTCAAGAAGTTATTATATCCATTAATTGCAGTTTATTTTCTTGTAGCAATCCCTATTATAAAGGGATTAATATCTAATAATATTTTGTTTATAACCATAGTAATAGCAAGTTTTATTATTACTATGATGTTTTTATATAATGATTTATTAAAATCAAATAAAGGAAAATTCTAAATAAACATGTTATAATTTGATCATATTTGTAAGTAAATATAACCACTATATCATATAAGCTAGGGGGATAAAAATTAATTAAAAGTATTATTTTAAATACTCAATGAGGTTTAGTTCATATTATATAGATTATGATTATTTTAATATAAACTGTTTACAAGGGATGAACTACGAGAAAGTTATAAAATATTTAAAGGAGTTATGTATATGGAAAATGATAATTCTTTACTTTATGCTTGTTGGATAAATGATATTGAGCTTATAAAGGAAAAACTTGTAGATGTAAAACCATCACAGTTAAAGAAAAGTATACAGGAAACTGGCACTGCCCTTCATGTGGCAGCACAAAACCACAACACACAAGCTGTTGATCTTTTATTGGCAGCAGGAGCAGATTTAGAGCAAGGAGATTTTTTAGGAAACAATGCCATGCTTGCTTGCATAGAAAAAGGAAAGTTAGAGATGGCAAGATACCTTATTGAAAAAGGTTCCAATATCAATAGAAAAGGATGTCAAAACAGAAATGCATTAAATCAGTTAATTTGCTATTCATGGAATAAAAGTTTTGCAGAATACCTTTTGAGCAAAGGATGCCTTATAAATGCTAGGGCAAGAGATAAAGAAACTCTACTAGAAAGTGCAGCGAGCTTTAATAATAGAGAGGCGATTTCTTTTTTGCTATCAAATGGTATTGATAGCAGTAGTATGAATAAAGCACTCTGTTGGGCAATTATCTATAATTCTGTTGATGCAGTAAGATGTCTTTTAGAAAATGGTGCGAATTTAGAAGAAATGTACACTAGCTGTAAAGGCATAGAAAGGTCTTTATATCATAATATTTTGGCACTGAATAATCGAGGAAGCCGCATGGACATAATTAAATTATTGTTTAGAGCAGGAGTAGATTTCAAAAAAACTCCTGTACGAACTGTTATACTTGGCTTAGAAAAAACAAAACTCAGTCCATATGACTATGCAAAAGAGAAATTACAAAAATACCCAGAAAGTACATTTATTCAAGAAAATCTTTCCTTTGTAGATAGGTTGGCAACTCAAAATAATATATAAAGAGTATGTGTAGTTTATGGTTTAAAGATTGCTCTAAAAATAACATCAGGTGAATTTATATAATGTACAAGGAGGGATCAATTCAATGAATGATAAAATGGTAAATTATATTAGAATGAAATATAAAGCCGCAAAAAAGAATTTCTCAAAAATAATGGCAGATATCCAGTTAAAATGTGTGAGTACCGTTATCAGCAAAGGTGTATTATATAATGTACTTCCATATGAAAATGAGCTGCATGGATATAAGGTAAAAGGAAAAAAGATTGCTGAGCCAATATGTAAGAATAATTGTTACCGATATTCCTTTGACGAGCAAGGGCGTATTATTCTCGTAGAGGAAATGAGTGAGTTTTTGGGACATTTTCACTATACAACTATGTATTTTTATCACGAGGATAGGGTAAAAACAATGTATTGGGATGCCGATACGCTCTACAATGTTACAGTTTACTTATTAGGGGAGAATGGTCCTACGAAAGTTTATTTTTGTAGTGATAAGAGTGAGGCATACAGAGAATATTATTACGAAAACGCCTGCCTTATGAAGATTGCATCCAAAACAAAACTGGACACAACAGAGATTAGAATTGATTTTAGTTTTTTTTATAAACCTAATGGTATCCTACAAAAAATTATTAGAAGTTGGGACAACGGTGGTACAGAAGTGGTCTACACCACTAATAAAATTAACTATAAAAAGTTGGAACAAAGGCTTTTGAATGAAATGGAAAAAGCTGTTTCAGATTTTACGGAACAAAATGCAGATAAGAAAATTACGTTAATGGCTTTCATGTGCTATCCTGGTCATGGATACCTTTCACTATCTGCTGATACTTGTGATTGTGTGGACAAGGATTCTTCTGCCCATTGGGAGTATGAGGATTTTGCAAGTAGTAACTTGGTAGATATACCATTAGATGATAAAGAAGAAGAAAAGGTGTTGACTACTATTGCAAAGGCTGCAGATGCTCTTACAAAGTTATCTGTCTTTTCAAAACTATCTAAAGCAGACGGATTCTATTGTACTATGTTTAATCACGATGAAGAATATATTGAGCAGACTAATCCCAAATTGAAAAAACTATTGAGAGATAATCCATATTTTAGCCAGGATAGATAAAGGGGATATATCCTATAAGGCAAAATGTAATTGATGGAGTTAAAAATGGAGATCTTTATGTAGCAAAGTATAAAGGAACAATCATTTTATAAAAATGATCTTTGAAAAATAAATAATACAGTATATTAATATGTTATAATTCCTTTGTAAGTTATAATTAACATAATATAAACAAAATAGTTTTACATAGGGGACATACATGGAGATTATAAAATCAATATTTTATTTTATATTAGCTGGAATATTTGAAATTGGTGGTGGATATCTTGTTTGGATATGGTTACGTGATGGAAAAAGTTTTTGGTATGGAATTATTGGAGCAATAGTATTAATTTTATATGGAATAATTCCAACATTGCAACCTTCAAATGCTAATTTCGGTAAGGTATATGCAGCCTATGGAGGCATATTTATTGTTTTATCGATTTTATGGGGATGGAAAATTGATAATGTAACACCAGATAAATTTGATTTAATTGGTGGGGTTATAGCACTTATTGGTGTTATTGTGATAATGTATGCACCTAGAGGGTAAATTTAATATTTAATTATTTTTAGAAGAATGACTATATGGACATTTGGTGCAAAGATTGAATCAGGAATAGATCAAGGTAAACTTAAAGTTAAAGCAAAAGATTCTGTAATTTTAATTGGACTTTAAGTACCAGTAGGATTAACAGATTAAGGGGGAGCAAGATTGGGAGATATAAAACAATGGTCATTTGGATTTAATGAATTAAAATATTTTTTATTTAAAAGAAAAATTTGTAATATATGTGGAACCAAAATGAAAAAAGTAACAAGTAAAAAATATATTGGAATGAAAAAATTTAATGGTATTATTACAGGTCCATCATGTGATAAAGCATATGAAGTTACAGTTTTTTATTATTGTACAAAATGTAATAAAAAATATTCTTTAGAAGAACTAGCAAAATGGAATAAATAATTATCCTAAAAGTATATCTACTATAACTAAAGATATAAATGAGCAGATTGTTTATGAATATAATCAAAAGCTAGAAGAATATTAGCTATAAGAAACTTGAAAATATAATAAAAATGTATAAAATCATATTGAACTATTCAAAATATGAATTGAATTTGTGATATTTTTTTGTTCTCAATCTATTGTTAATATGCAGAACAATTATTCTTCATACTGTCATACATTCATAACAAGGTAAAAGAATATTTTCATATTATTATAATGCAATATTAAAATAGAATTAGTGATAAGAAAGGTGAAATGATGAGAAGAAAATTATTTGGTTTTGGAGGATTTATATTAATTAACATAATGTTATATGTTTATATTTTAAAAGTGTTTTTGCCAGCTTTAAATAATATTGGTGGCTATGAAAATGAGGCAGTAGGTTCCACAAGTTGGCAGGTAATGCAAGCATTAAGCGTAATTGCACCTGCTATTTTGATTTACTTTGTTGCCGTTTATTTGTTTTATTACTTTAAAATTACAGGACTTAATAAATTTGTTTTTCCTATCCTTGTTTTTACATTTTATTTATTATTTATTTTTTTAGGTATTGTCGTATGTGGTGGAGCATTTGGGTGGATAGGATTATTAACATTTATACCAGCTATTATAGTATTGTTGTTATCAGTTTTTTGGGGTTGGGAATATGATAAAAAATATAAAAATCAACAAAAATATAACTTGTAATATTATCACAAACAAAATGTCATAATGCGAAGCTCATCAAATCACAACTATTGAGTTAGTTTACTTCGTTTCATTCTTAAATTATGAAATAATGGAACTCTTGAAAAGGGGTTCCATTATTATATACTATATTATCAACACTATTCATTAACATAGGCTAAAATAAATATCACAGATATTAAAAGAATTGTAAAAGAAGATAACAAACAAAGATATTTCTAAATCAAGTAGAATTATGAGAATGATAAGAGTGGCTTATTATTTAGGGTGATTAATGGGGACTTATCATTGTGATGAAGGTCATACCAAGACAACAATAAGTTAATTAATAATACTAAACATTCTATTTTACCATGATTTAACCTTAACATGAGATGTACAATAAAATATCCTTATAGCTATAACGTTGATTTTGTAGCTATAAGGATGTTTCTATTTTTAACGCTTAATAATGTTATAAAAATAGTTCCTAAGAATGTAACTAGTAATGTTACAAGAAATATTAATGAATTGAAATATTTTTAGAGAAGACAACTTCTTATCTTCTTATATTCATATGTTGATAAAAAGATAACTTCTTTTAATTTTGAATACCAATTTTGATAAAGAATTTAAGATTATCTTAGGAAAAAAGAAAGTGATTAATATTTTTAGAAACACTTGGGATTTAATTATCTTAGGTGTTTTTTATATGTAATTTGTAAAAATGATGGACAAAAATGTTCTTTAAAATTTGAATAATCGGATATTTACAGAATATGATATAATTGATTCATAAATTAGATATTATGAAGTATGATAATTAGTATCTAAAAATAAAATTTGAACTATATTTGCGGAAAGGATATACATTTGGATGGATAATAATGTTTTGTGGTATTTAGAACAACAAATCCAGAGGACTGTAAATAATTTAAGAAAACGCAATATTGCAGGTTTTTTCGTTAAGGATGATGTTGAATTAAAAGGACTTTTAAAAGAACTTATAGATGAAAATTCTGTAGTTGGTGTAGGTGATTCGATGTCACTCTTTGAAACAGGTACTATAGATTTTCTGCGTAAAGGAAATTACACTTTTTTAGATAAGTACAGAGAAGGCATTACAAGTGAAGAGAAAAAACAAATCTATATACAAAACTTTTCTTCTGATACTTTTATGTGTAGTACAAATGCATTAACTGAAGATGGAGAACTTTATAATATTGATGGGAATGGAAGTAGAGTTGCACCAATGATTTATGGACCTAAACAGGTTATTTTAGTAACTGGTATAAATAAGATTGTTAAAAATATAGAAGAAGCAGAAAAAAGAGTTAGAAGTTACGCTGCTCCAATTGATGCAAAAAGATTAGGGAAAAATACTCCATGTACTACTTTAGGGTATTGTGTAGATTGTAAAAGTCCTAATAGAATATGTAATGATTTTACAATAATTAGAGGACAGTTTATTAAAGACAGGATAAAAGTAATTATTGTAGGAAAGCAGTTAGGGTATTAATTATTTATTTAGCAATATTCTTTCATTATAAATTAATAAAAATAAGTAACATATTAAAAAGTTGTATTATTCAAAGATGAATTTAAGGTATTTTTTGTATGTAATTTTGAGAAAGTGTATAAGTTAACTGAGAATTAAATAATTTAGTATATCCTAAATATTATATAATTGATTAATAATTGTAATTATATAAAATATTAACGCGAATCAATTTAGAGGGTGAAAAATGTGAAATGTTTTTTAATTAATGAATTTGGACAAGAACAAGGAGAAAAAATATACAAACATCAGCAAGAGAAACTTAAAAGACTTATAAAACTAAGTAGTACAGGAAAAAGTAAAGAACAGTTAGAAACTCTAAAGAATAGTATTCTTCCTAGGATAGCACTTTACAAAGTTCTGCAAGATATTCCTCAATATAAGGGATTAGCTTTGCAAATTGTAGAGAAAGGATTTTTGCTAGATTTACAGAAAGTTATATTGAATCTTCAAAAGATGGAAAAAAACGAGCATTTTTTTGAAATTTTCCGTATGAATTTTAGTGAGTCATTAAAAAGTGATAATTGGGAAAGTACAATTGTACAAAACGATAATAATTCAATGGTGTTTATTATGAAAAAATGTATATGGAATGATACTTGCATAGAGATGAATTGTCCTGAAATGTGTCAAATTTTTTGCAAAGGTGATATTGAATGCTATAGTCATATAAAAAAGATAAGTTTTGAGAGAACACAAACATTAGGGTACAACGGAAAATATTGTGATTTTAAATTTATAAATAATGAAATAAAGCAAATAATATTTATTTTAGAGAATGGCTATTTTACTATGGTTTAACCTTAACATAGGATGTACAAGAAAATATCCTTATAGCTATAATTTTGATTTTGTAGCTATAAGGGTATTTTTATTTTTACTCTTAATAATGTTATAAAAATAGTTACTAAAAATGTAATTGCTAATGTTACGATATAGATTAATGAATTGAAATATTTTTTAAGAAGACAACTTCTTATCTTCTTATATTCATATGTTTATAAAAAGGTAACTTCTTTTAATTTTGAACATCGGTTTTAATAAATAATTTAAGATTATATTAGGAAAAAGAAAAGTAATTAATATTTTTAAAAGCGCTTAGGATTTAATTATCTTAGGTGTTTTTTATACGCAATTTGTAGATTTGACGAAGTAAATTAAAAAAATGTT
The DNA here is from genome assembly GCF_023845705.1 of Clostridium sp. ZBS15. Lineage (NCBI taxonomy): Bacteria > Bacillati > Bacillota > Clostridia > Eubacteriales > Clostridiaceae > Clostridium > Clostridium sp. ZBS15. Next base: position 61,879 of record NZ_JAMQHY010000001.1, on the reverse strand, counting down.
CTTTAAAAATTGAACAATGCATTCTTTACAAAATATGCTATAATTATTTAAAAATACAGAAAAGCTTGGGTTTGAATGGAAAATGAAACAATAATAAATTTCATGTGTTGAGATGAATGGGGGCATACGAAAATGTTAAAAAAGTCAAAAGAAGTTTATGATTTCTTAAATAGGATGGAGATTAGGTTTAAACTTATTGAGCATAAGGAAGTATATAATATTGATGAGATGATGGAACTTAACTTGCCTGACACCGATGTTATAGCAAAGAATCTATTTGTTAGAGATGATAAAAAACGTAATTATTATCTATTGGTTATCAGGAATGAAAAGAAGGTTAACTTAAAAAAGTTAAAAGAGAAAATTTGTTCAAGGCCTCTTAGTTTTGCTTCTGAGAACGATCTAAGTTCTATTTTAGGGCTTTCTAAGGGTTCTGTAACACCTTTAGGTATAATCAATGATGATGAGCGAAAAGTAAAGGTAATATTAGATAATACATTTAATGAAAGTCTTATAGGGATTCACCCAAATGAAAATACAGCAACAATATGGTTGAATGTAGTGGATTTAGTGAGGATAATTAAACAGCATGGTAATTCTGTAGAGTTTATAGAGATTTAAGACCTTAAATTTCAGTTTGTTAATGAGTTTCTTAAATGAGTTTTTTATTCGTACAATATTGAGTTTGGAAATAAATAACATATTAAAATACAATGTGAAATAATAACTTGTTATACACTTAAAAGTATATAAAATGAGAGGTGGTGAACTTTAGTAAGAGTTTGGTAATTATAATACATTCTCTTACTAAAGATAACATATGGAATTTAAATTGGCACTATTAGCAGTGAAAGATATTAATGTTTCTAAACAGTTTTATAAGGAACTATTTGATCAAAAAGTTATTCTTGATTTAGGTAAAAATGTAACGTTTAGTGGTGGGTTTGCAATACAAGAGGATTTTGCGTGGCTTACAAATTTATCTGCTAATTCTGTTAAGGAGAAGTCAAATAATATGGAATTATATTTTGAGGTAGATAATTTTGAAGCATTTATTAAAAAGATACAAGGGTATAAAAATATTGAATATGTTCATCAGCCTAAAAAACATGAATGGCAACAAAGAGTTGTTCGTATTTATGACCCTGACCATCATATTATAGAGATAGGAGAATCTATGACAGTTATAGCAAAACGTTATCTTAACAATGGATATTCTATAGAGGAAATTTCAAAAATTATTCAACATCCTATTGAATTTGTTGAAATGTGTAAAAAAAGTTGATGAATTCAGTTTATTAAACAAGTTGGTTTAAGGGGGGAACATTTTACGAATAAGGCAATTATTATTGGTGCAAGTAGTGGCATTGGAAGAGAATTAGCAAAAATTTTTTCAAGAGAGAATTATAATCTAGGATTAGCTGCAAGAAGAAGTAATCTGTTATTTGAGATTCAAAAAGAATTACCTACAAAATCATATATAAAAAGTATTGATATTTTTATAAATGCTTAGGATTTAAGTATCTTAGGTGTTTTTTTATATGAAATTCTAAAAAAGTGTACAATCTGTAGAAATGACTTAGTAATTAATAATAATGTTCTTTGAAAATTGAATAATGTGATACTTATAATATATAAATTGGTTAGTAATGATAATTAGATGTGAACTAATACTTATTACTTTTAGCTCTAAAAGTATATGAATATTAATATATTTATTACGTAAAATAAGACTGAAAGGTGGGTGAATGATGAAAAGATTTGCTGTTATATTCTTAATTTTTTTATGTTTAACATTTAATGGAGTTGGATTAGTATCTGTATTCGCAGTTGGAAATATATTTTCCCAAGGTATTTATAAATTATCTGATTTTGGTATTCCAAATACTGGTATTTTTACTATTCAAAATGTTTCACAAACCGAAGGTATGTATTTATATATTTTAGATGAAAATCAAGTTGTAATGGAATCAATACGATTAGTACCAAGCATACAAAAACTTGATACAGTACCTATAAAGTCTAACTATATCATTTTAATAATTGGTAAAGGAGAAGTATACATTACTCCAAGATCAGCATAAATGGTGACTTTGTGTAACACTTTAATTTAAGGGGATGTATTTATGAAAAAATTTACTATTTTATTCTTATTTTTTTTATGTTTATTCTCTAATATAATAGGATTAAAACCTGCATTTTCAGTTTCCACTACATTTAAGCAAGGTATTTATAACTTGTCTGATTTTGAGATTGCATCAGGTAATATTTATACTGTTAGTAATATTTCAAAAACTAATAGTGTACGTGTGATGATTTTTAATAAAAATTATATTCCAATTCAAGATATACAACTAGAGTCTAATTCATCAAATATCGATACAATACCCATGACGTCTGAGTACATATTTGTAGTAACTGGTGACGGTGAAGTAACTATCACTCCAAAATCACCATAAATAGTGACTTTGTTTAACTCGTGATTAAAAACTATCACAGCATTTAAAAGAAAAAAAGTAAGTCGTATTAGCTATTGGATTCTTATATTTATTGAAATTTTTAGTAAATGAAACTTTAAAGACTATTCTTGTAACATAATAGTTTTATATTATTAATTAATAGAAACAAGTAACAAATTGTAAAATCACATTATTCAAGAGATTGAGTTTGTGATTTTTTTTAGTGCGTAATACTACTAAAGTGTACAGGTTGGCTACAATATTAAACATTCTATTTTAACAGCCATGAATTTATATAAAACTCCTTAATCCATTGAAATTACAGGGCTGAAGTGGTATTTTTAAATTTTCCTAAGGGTTTTATAAACTGCTAGGAAAATTTCCTTGAAACCTTGAAGTTTCAATACCTTAATGGTATTATTGATTTTATAAAATAGCTATTTTACTGTGGTTTAACCTTAACATGAGACGTATGTTAATCCCTATAATTTTTAAATTCAGAATAATAATATATAATATATATAGGGAAATAACACAACCAACAGTGATAATTTAGAAGGGCGTGAAATAACTTGATTAAAAAGCATGATTTTGATGAGGCATGGAGGCATTGAACACTTAGTGAAGTTTTAGCTGAGCTTAGTGAGAAAGCCCGCATTTATAAATGTGTTCATTAATCTATTAGAAGCCTTTGAAATAGAAATAGTAGAGCTACTTTTTCCAGAGATATTTGATAATATTGCATGGGAACTTGGAACTGAAAGTCTAGATCAAGAACTACAAGAAATTCAAAAGGATATTTTTGATAAAGATAGTGCAGAAAAGATAATAAAGGTTAGATTAAGAGATAAAGGAAGTAAAATATTATTTATTCACGTAGAAGTGCAGAGATATAGTAGCGATGAAGCTGTATTTGGCGAAAGAATGTTTAGATATTTTTATAGAATTTGGGATAAATTTAGATATAAATACAAAGATAAATCAGAAATAGTTGCTGCGGCAATATACACTTACAAGGGTGAGCGTGGAAAAGATAAAAAGTATGTATATAAATTGCCAGAATTAGAAAAGGAAATATTAACTTATAATTTTAAAACAATAGATGTAGAAAAGTTAAGTTTAGAAAATATAAGTGAAGATAATCCATTAAAATTAGTATTTAAAATGGCAAAAAGATTATTAGAAACAAAACAAAAAGACGAAGATATTTATAAAGCAAAAATAAACTTAGCAGAAGAATTAATAAATTATGATAAAGTAAAAAATAATGAGCAAGTAAAGGCATTAAGCAGGGAAAATTAGAAATAGCAAAAAATTTACTAGATATTTTAGATAATAAAACAATAGCAATAAAAACTGGATTAATAGAAGAAGAGATAGATGCTCTTAGAAAAAAAGAAATTAATTAGTGTTTTTAGAAATATTTGAGATTTACTTATCCTTAATAAACTGTACCATTTAAAGAGTTGTAATGATTTTTAATTATTATGACTCTTTATTTTTGTGCAGAAAACTTAGTGATGTTATATTTACAAAATATGTTATAATTAACCAATAGAAAAATGGTAATTTGCAAGGTGAAGCAATTGTGAATTTAGAAAGAAAAACAAAATACAAATCCTTAACAATTATAAAGGTTATCTTTTTTATTATTGCAATATTTTTGTTATTGCAGTGTTTTAAACCTACATGGACACCTAAAATAAAAGGAGAAAATAGTATAAGTGAATTGCATAAAGTTCATATAAATGGAACAGAGTTAGAAATTATGATTAGGGGATACAATAAAGAAAATCCAATTGCTATTTTTGTACATGGGGGACCCTGTTGTTCAGAAATACCCTATGTGAGAAAGTACCAAGATTTATTAGAAAAGAACTTTACCATTGTTCATTATGATCAAAGGGGAAGCGAAAAATCGTATAATATTGGTACTGATTATTCAAATGTTTGTGCAAATACACATGTGGAAGATTTAATTGAACTTACAAAGTATATTGAGGAGTATTTAGGACAAGAAAAATCAATTCTTATTGGACATTCATATGGTACATATATTGCAACAATGGCAGCAAATAAGCAGCCAGAATTGTATAAGGCTTATATTGGAATAGGACAGGTATCTGATATGGTTCAAAGTGAATTAGATGGACTAAATAAATGCATAGATGCTGCAAAAATAGTAAAAGACATGGATGATTTAAAATATTTAGAAAGCGTTGAAAATGATATTAAACAAGGCAAATCTATTACTCCACGTCAATATGTTAGAAAATATGGATTTTCAGCAAAAAATATTGATGAAAATGCAGATTATTTACAAGGATTTTTATTGGGTACTGAATACAATTTCATTGATGCAATTGGTTTTTGTGTGGCAACTTCCAAGTATCAGGATGAATTAATTACAGAAACAATGAATTGTCCAATAACAGACATTGTTAAAAATATTGATATACCAGTCTATTTTGTTATGGGCAAATATGATTGTATGACCTCACCAGAAGCAGCAGACAAATATCTAAATAATCTAAGTGGAAAAAGTATAAAGCAAATGGTGATATTTAAAGATTCTGCACATTATCCGCAATTTGAAGAAAAAGAAAAGTTCTATGAATTTATGTGCAACACATTCTTAAAATGAGTAGAATGTACTTTTATTTATATGATATTTCTAAATAAGTTGATACCTAACTTTTATTTTTTTTCTTTGTAGTATATAAATTCAAAAAAATGAAATGTATAATATAACAAACTATAGCAAATCCTATAAGCAATCTTATACATATATAGTCTTTGATATCATGATATATAGGACTAGGGTTAAACATTACAATAACCATTATAATATATATTATAGAGCTTACACAAAGCAATGTACCTTCATACTTTGATAATTTCACTTCATCTTTAATAACTCTATTTTTCAATTTAATTAAATATTTTTTAGTCTTATACATTTTATACCCTTTTAAAAAGACAAGAAAACCAACTACAAAGCAATATAAATATGCAAATAATAGACATTTTGAATTTCCCATATATCCTCCTTAAAACATATTTTACCAATTATATCTAATATTATTATAAAGTTTTTCACTAATAATATCTATATATTATATAGTAAAAAGATTAAGTTATTCCAGGCATTTAGAGAATTAGGAAGGGACGCCGACATACGTGTAAAAACCGGTGACTTGATGATTATAAAAAGAAAAAAGGAGGTGCTGTAAGGATGACTGTTGATGAAATAAGAAGAAGACATTATACACAAAAAGGTAAAGAAGAAGGAGAAAAAATTAAGGCGCTAGAAATAGCAAAAAATTTGCTAGATATCTTAGATAATAAAACAATAGCAATAAAAACTGGATTAACAGAAGAAGAAATAGATGCTCTTAGAAAAAAAGAAAGTAATTAGTGTTTTTTAGGAACACTTAGGATTTAGTTATCCTTGACAAATCGCACCATTTAAAGAGTTTTAATGATTTTTAATCGTTATGACTCTTTATTTTTTTTGCAGAAAACTGAGTAATGTTATAATTTTTTTATGCTAGTAAGCAAGCAATAAGCACTACAGAACCAAGGTATTAGTAAAAAGTTTAGTTAATAGTTCCATATATATCATTTTTGTCCTTTTTATGCATGATACCTTGCTAAGCAATGTATCATGATTTATACTATTTTTAGGAGGTGACAATTTGGATAGAGAAATATTAAAAGGCTTTTTAGATATACTCTTATTGTCTTTATTAAAAAATAATGATATGTATGGATATGAATTATCTAAAACCATAAAAGAATTATCCAATAATAAACTTTCAGTTGGTGAAGGCACTTTATATCCTGCATTAAAGAGGCTTGAAGAAAAAAAATACATTGATTCTTATTGGGTTGAAAGAGGGGGAAAGCTAATTAAAAGAAAATATTACAAGATTACAATTGAGGGGATTACTACATTAAAAGAAAAGATTAATGATTATGAAATAATTAATTCCCTACTAGTTTTATGCATAGGAGGAGATCATAAATGAATAATGTCGATAAGTACTTAAATTCTATTTTGAAAAAACTGGATTTATCTTATAAAGAAAAACAAGATTTAAAATTACAATTTAAAGATCATATATTAACTTTACAAGATAATTATATTTCAGAAGGATATAATTCTGATGAAGCCTGTAAATTAGCAATTGAATCTTTTAATAATACTGAAAAAATTTCTAGTGATAATTTTAATAACAATTCATCTAATTTATCATATATGGCTAGAATATTTGCTTTTATTATATTAATAGTTGCTTTTATTATAGTTATTATTCTTTTTAATGATATAAAGAGATTATGTTATCGAATTACATATAAGGATATAATACCATTTAATTATGTATATATAGCAATTAAAGATATAATACATGGCCACAATATTAGCAATGTACAACATATTACAAATTTTAGAATTATTTCACTTTTTTTCTGTGCTTTAATGGGATTTTTAATACCAATAATAATTAATAAACTAAATTCATGTATTCCAACCTTAAAAATTTGTAGTATAAGTATTATTTTATTTGAACTTATTTTTGATAATCATCGTAATGTAGATTTTGTTATTTTTCCAATTTTAGCTTGTTTATTAGGATATTTTATTTTAAAAACAATAATAACAATTCTAAAAATCTTAAATAATAAGAAAGCAGAGAGGGATAAAGCAAGAAGATTTAGCTAATAATCTTGAAGTTTCAAGATAAACAATTGGTTCTTTGAAAATCGAAATTGTATTTTACAATTTATGTTATAATTAATAATAGTAAGTGATGTTTATTTATATAAAATGTATGATGGAGGAATATAATGGATGTATAATATAAAAAATCCAAAGCATATTGTAAGTTATATGGGTGAAAATGGATGTTGGACAAAAAGAAAGAAATTCGCTTTTATTATAGTAGCGAGTATTATAGCCTTTTTACTTTCAGTTATAATTTTTATGTGGGTATGTGTAACTGGTGGATTTCCTACTAAAACATCTGATATAAAGGACTATGGTACTTTTAAAGATTTTAGGGGATATAGCAATCTGTATATTTTTCCAACACAAATGCCAGATTCGGCACGAATAGAATCATACTATTATTATTACAGGGACACTTTTTTCGATCCTACTTGCCAGATTTATCTAGAGTATTCTCTTTCAAAATCAGATTTTGATGCAGAAGTATTAAGGCTTTCTAAAATTTCTGAAAGATATAAAAATGAAAACTATAAAGATATTGAAAACATCATTATTCATGACACAAAAAATTTTATTTACCCAGCTTATGTAACTATATTTAATAGCAATAATTGCTATGAGTATGCATTATTTAATGAAGAAGAATGCAAGATTATCTGTGTATATACTCAATTCATTGAGTATAATGATGTAAAGTTTGATAAGAAATATTTACCTATAGATTTTAAAAATGAAAAAAGTAACAGAAGTTTCAATGTTTATTATTCGTATTCTAAAAATGGGGATGGATATTTTGAGCGGCACAAAAGGTGAAACAGTTATTTTGATGTAAAGTATGTATTTTTAAAATTAAGTGAATTAGTAAAGGTATTGCTACAATAAACAATACCTTTGATTATTTAATTATTAAGTTATACATATTATTTATTAATCAGAAGTAAGAACTTTTCTTAGCGAATTTTTTAGAGAATCAACAAATCTATTACGTAATTCATCTGATATTTCTAAAAGTGAAAGATAAGGATTCAAATCTTCTAATTCCACTAACAAAAGTTCATTTTCTTCAGTTCTACAAGCATCAACTCTTTGAATTCCATGATTTAAATTGTTCCACTGAATAAATTTTTGTGCAAATTCTAAATCCTCTTTAGTAGGTACATATTCTTTAAGCTCCCATCTTTTATTTTTATCTGGTGCATATAAAGCGTATTGGAACTCCTTATCAATAAAGTAGAAAGATACTTCATACTTAAAATTTATTAATGGCTGAATTAATGTATTTTTATCATCTAAATTTCTATTTTTATAAAGTTCCTCTTTTGATAAAAACTTCATACCAATAGAATCTGCACCATCCTTTGGCTTAATTACATACTTATTTACAATTGGAAGTTTATCAATATAATTTAAATTGTCTATTGTTTTAATTACAGGATAATTTTTATCTGTTAATTCAATTAAATAATCTTTTCCTTTCATATCGGCTTTCCCATTGAATGAATTATATGTTTTTAGATTATGTAATTTTACTTTTTCTTTAAACAATCTGTATTCATTTTGGAAGTTTGATACAGGTCCTGCATTTCTAAATATAGTTAAATCATAGTCATCAATAAAATCATTCATGTCTTTTGGATTACATATGACTAATTTAAAATTCTCTCTAAGCTTTGATGTAAGAAATAAATCTTCATCATAATAAAGTCTTCCTTTAGCTTTATAATATAGGTCTGTAACAAATAATATTTTTTTCATAAAATCATCCTCCTTGTTTATTATAGATATAATTTAATTAGAAATTATAGTATAATTAATAATAGTTTTATTCGATATATAGAATTATAATTCCATATATCGAATTATAATGGTTAATTACAATAATTACAATAATTTTATATTAAGAAAGGAACTATTATATGAGAAATATTAATATCAATATAGGAAATAATGTGAAAAAGATAAGAAAAGATAGAAATCTAACTATTGATCAATTATCAATAAAAGCTAATGTTAGTAAAAGTATGATAAGTGAAATAGAAAGAGGCATAAGAAATCCATCTATAACAACACTTTGGAATATTGCTAATAGTTTAAAGATTCCTTTGAATTATTTATTAAAAGAAGACAAAATATATACTGCGACTATATACAAAATGGCAGAGAGTGATGCGATAGGAGATAATGGGTTTAATTGTTATCCGCTGCTAAGCTTTGATGAAGATAAGAAAATTGAAATATATTTTAATGAATATATGCAAAAATCTAAAACAGAAAAATCAGCTCATTATAGTGGTGTTGAAGAGTATGCATTAATAACAGCAGGGACTTTGAGTCTAGATTTAAATGGTGAAATATTTACAGCAGTTGAAGGCGAAGTTATACGTTTTTTAGCAGATAAACCACATTTTTATTTTAATGAAACAGATACTGTGGCAAAGGCTTTTGTGTTAATGTTCTATCCAAAATAGAATGTACATTAAAAATGTTAGTAATACATGATATTCTTATATGCAAAATCTAAAAAGTTAAATACTACGTAATATTAAGAAAGTGTATAATCTGTCGATTGAACGAAAATTTGCGATAAGGAACAAAGTAGAGAATAGAGTGATGAAGCTAAGAACAAAAATACATAGAGAATTTATTAATGGGGTAAAATATAATAGAAATTAAAATTAAGAACTCTAAAAATAGGGTTCTTTTATGATGCAATAAAGTAGAGATACATAATAATATGAAATCTAAATATTTATAGCAATAAAATTAAATATGGATTAGGCAGCAGCTAGTTAAAAATATTGATAATTTTATGGGTTGAATTAAATAACAGTTTATATAGATATAAGATAGTTTTAATATAAAATATTGTTTTAGGAGGTGTCTTATTTGGATAATTATAAAGACAAAGTAAAAAAATATTTAATAACATTTGTTATAATAATCGTATTAGTTATTTTATGTATATTTTTATTATGGATAAGTAAAGGTGGAGATTATAAGTTATATTATTCAACAATAGGATGTCTGCTAGGAGGATTCGTTGGAGGTACCGGAACTTTAATAGCTGTTGTTATAACTACAGAAGAAACAAGAAAAATTCAACAAGAAAATAAGAAAGCTATAATGTACAAAGAATATTTGGAAGATGTAAAAAGAAATAAACCAATATTAATATTAAAAGAACAAGATTTAGGTAACGATTATGTTAAAGAAGTGAGATTTAGTATTGGCACAATATATAATACAAATGTAAATTTACATGAAATAAAAAATGTAGGAATAGGGATTGCTAAAGATATAAAAATAAGTGCAATAACTAAAAATAATTCTAATATTAGTGAATTCTATATCAATTTATTGGAAAAAGATGGAGTTTTAAAAGAGTACTTAATAACAAACTCTCAAGAAAATAGAATGGAAGGAAATGTAGAAAAAATAGAAATAGAATGTAAAGATATTTTTGATAATTTATATTGGACAATTTATGATGTAGAGGAATTCAAAATTCAACATCAGGTATATTTAAAGATAACCAAAATTAAACATAATAAAAAAATTAAAATAAATAGTATTTAAACTAGGTTAAGTAATTAGAAGACACTTGTAGAAATAAACTTAAATGCTGAATCATTATTTAATGGAAAAGATGATTTTTTGAAGTATGTGATGAAATGATAATTCTTTTATTATTGACGAATATTTTAAAAGACCAATTTAGTAGCATATTTTAATTTTTTATGATTTTAAAGAATTAAAAAAAACTTGATTACAATGAGGATATAAGTAAAGATAAAAACAGAAACATAGTCAGCATATATTTAAAAGAATTTAATTGATGAATGTTGTAATATCAATTAGATTCTTTTTTTGTATTAAATAATTATAAAAAATTATTAATTTTAAATTAGTAACATATGTTACAGAAGAAGTGAAAAGAATATAGTAAAATTTGAATTGTTAAAGTTAAGAAATAACAAAAAGAAATTAATAATTTTTATATAAAAAAGAGAAATAGGAGGACATAATATGTCAATGTTTTGTTATCAATGTCAAGAAACAGCAGGGTGTAAAGGCTGTACTAAAGTAGGTGTTTGTGGTAAAGACGAACATGTAGCAAAGGCTCAAGATTTATTAATATATGTAACTAAAGGACTAGCTATAGTAAGTAATGAGGGAAGAAAAGTTGGAGTTACAGATAGTAAAGTTGATAAATACATAACAGAAAATTTATTTATAACAATTACAAATGCTAATTTTGATAGAGATTCTATTTTAGATAGAGTAAGAGAAACTTTAAAATTAAGAGAAATTCTAAAAGCTAAAGTTATTAAAGCTGGTGGTAAAGTTGGAGAGGTAAAAGTAAGTGGTGGTTTCTTCAAAAAAATATTTGGAATGCAAACTACAGAAATGATAATGCCAGATGCAGCAACTTGGACAGCTGATAATACGATAGAATTTGATGCAAAGGCTGAAAAAGTTGGGGTTCTTTCAACTGAAAATGAGGATATAAGAAGCTTAAGAGAACTTATAACTTATGGATTAAAAGGATTATCTGCTTATATGAAGCATGCTATGAACTTAAAATATAACAATGAAGAAGTTCATGCATTCATGGCAAAAGCATTAGCAGCTACAATAGATGATAGTTTAACTGTTGATGAATTAGTTGCACTTGCATTAGAAGCTGGTAAATTTGGTGTAGATGGTATGGCATTACTTGATAAAGCTAATACTGAAAGTTATGGACATCCTGAAATAACAACTGTAGATATTGGAGTTAGAACTAATCCAGGAATACTAATTTCAGGACATGATTTGAAAGATTTAGAGATGTTACTTAAACAAACAGAAGGAACTGGAGTAGATGTATATACTCATGGAGAAATGCTTGCTGGACAATACTACCCAAAATTTAAGAAATATAAACACTTTGCAGGAAACTATGGTAATGCATGGTGGAAACAAAAAGAAGAATTTGAAAAGTTTAATGGACCAATCCTTATGACTACAAACTGTATAGTTATTCCAAAGGATTCTTATAAAAACAGATTATTCACAACAGGAGCTACTGGAATGCCAGGATGTGCTCATATAGAAGCTAAGGCTGATGGAACAAAAGATTTTTCAGAAGTTATAGAAATGGCTAAAAAATGCAGTGCACCTACTGAAATAGAAAAAGGACAAATCGTTGGTGGATTTGCGCATAACCAAGTTTTAGCCCTTGCAGACAAAGTTGTAGATGCTGTTAAAACTGGTGCTATAAAGAGATTCTTTGTAATGGCTGGTTGTGATGGAAGAGCTAAATCAAGAAATTATTATACTGATTTTGCAGAAAAATTACCTAAAGATACAGTTATATTAACTGCAGGATGTGCTAAATATAAATATAATAAATTAAACTTAGGTGATATTGGTGGAATTCCAAGAGTGTTAGATGCAGGACAATGTAATGATTCATATTCATTAGTTGTTATAGCACTGAAACTTCAAGAAGTATTTGGACTAGATGATGTAAACAAACTACCTATATCATATAATATAGCATGGTATGAACAAAAAGCTGTAATAGTATTATTATCATTATTACATTTAGGTGTTAAAAACATTCATTTAGGACCAACACTTCCAGCATTCCTTTCACCAAATGTTGCTAAAGTATTAATGGATAACTTTGGAATTGGTGGAATAACTAATGTAGAAGATGATATGAAGATGTTTATGGAAAGTTAACAACAGTGAAAGTCTAGTTAAAAAAATTAGAAAATTATAAAGAAAAAATTATATGCTCCCTTTATAGTAGACAGTTAAAATAATAAAACTGCTTCTATAAAGGGATATTTTATTCTTTAGGAATTTATATTATTAAAAATATATTTTATGTTAAATTAAATTTTCTTGATATGGTAAAATGAATTTAATTAAAGATAAAAAGTTGATTTTTTATTAGATAACACATTAGGATTAGATTTAAATATAGTAATTAAAGTATTAGAATTAGGTAATGAGGTATAAAATATGGTGTCAAGAGAAGAGATAATTAGAAATTTAAATTTACAAATAAAAATTAATAGTCATATTATTGGTGTTGCAACAGGTGCTGGTGTTACGGCTAAATATGCACAAAGGGGTGGAGCTGATCTATTGCTTACTCTTAATTCAGGAAGATTTAGACAGATGGGAAGAAGCTCACTTGCAGGAATACTACCATTTGCCAATAGCAATGATATGGTAATGGAATTTGCATTAAGGGAAGTTGTTCCACTTATAAAAGAGATTCCTGTTATTTTTGGATTAAATGCAACAGATCCAACAATAGATTTAGAAGAATATATAGAGAATATACAAAATAAAGGATTTTCTGGAATTAATAATTATCCGACTGTAGGAATAATTGATGGAATATTTGGAAAGGCATTGGAAGAAGAGGGATGCAGTTACAGTTTAGAAGTTGAAGCTATTAAAATTGCTCATAAAAAGAACTTATTTACTATAGCATTTGTTTTTAGTAAAGAACAAGCAAGTGATATGTTAGATGCAGGAGCAGATATTATATGTGTGCATTTAGGATTAACAGAGGGTGGAATGCTTGGAGCTAAAAAGATATTATCTTTAGAGGCAGCTAAGGAAAAGGCAAAATCAATTTTTGATTTATGTGATAAAATTAGACCAAATGTAATTAAAATGATATATGGGGGACCTATTAAAACACCAGTAGACGTTCAATATATGTATAATAATTGCAACACTATGGGATATATTGGTGGATCAGCTTTTGAAAGGATACCATCTGAAAAATATATAACTAATATAACTAGAGAATTTAAATATTCAGGTAATTTAGAAAAAGATGATTTTTTAAATAAAATGTTAGATGGAATAACAAAGCATTATGACTATGTAGAATTTGTAAAAGAATATGTATCTAAAAACTACATGAATAATATATCTTTTTTAGAATTAGCTATGGTTGCAAATATTTCTAGAACACATTTAAGTAGTCTTTTTAAAAAAGAAGTTGGATGTAGCTTCCCACAATATTTAGTTAAATTTAGAATGAATAAAGCAGCAGAAATAATAAAAAAAGAAAATATACGATTATCAGAGGTTGCAGAATTAGTTGGATATGATGATTATGCACATTTTAGTAAAATGTTTAAAAAATATATAGGAAAATCACCAAAAATATACAGGGAAAGTACATAAACACAATTTTAAAATACATAAGTACATTTACTGCAAATTAGAAAAACGTTATCATTAACTTGTAAGTTGTGATAACGTTTTTTTAAAACTAAAAACTAAAAATTATGAGTGGACAAGGTAAAAATTAATTTATATTATGGGGAGTTGAGGATTATGAAAACTATAGCAATTGCAGGAACTTTTGATTCAAAGGGTGTTGAATATTTATATGTTAAAAAATTAATTGAAAGTATAGGATTAAAACCATTTACTATTCATACAGGTGTATTTGAACCAAAATTTAAACCAGATGTTTCAAATCAAGAGGTGGCTAGAGCAGTTGGTGAAGATATTTACGAAATTGCAGCTAAAAAGGATAGAGCATTGGCAACAGAAATTCTTTCAAAAGGAATGGAAAAATTGGTTCCTAAATTATATGAACAAGGTAAGTTTGATGGAATTATTTCATTTGGTGGTACTGGTGGAACATCACTTATTACACCAGCTATGAGAGCTCTACCAATTGGAGTACCAAAAGTTATGGTATCAACAGTAGCTTCAGGGAACACTGAACAATATGTTGGTTCAAGTGATATAGTTATGGTACCATCAATAGTTGATGTGGCTGGTCTTAATTCAATATCAACAAAAATCTTTGCAAATGCTGTATTTGCAATAGCTGGCATGGTGAATTTTGAAAATAAAGAAATTATAGAAAAGAAACCACTAGTAGCCGCAACAATGTTTGGTGTAACAACGCCATGTGTAAATTATGCAAGAAAATATCTTGAAGAAAGAGGATATGAAGTATTAGTATTCCATGCAACAGGAGTTGGTGGGAAATCTATGGAGCATCTAATAAAAGGTGGTTTTATCAAGGGCGTTTTGGATTTAACAACTACAGAATGGTGTGATGAATTAGTTGGAGGCGTGTTAGGTGCAGGTCACAACAGATTAGAAGCAGCTGGAAAGAATAATATACCTCAAGTTGTATCAGTAGGAGCATTGGACATGGTAAACTTTGGACCAATAGACACTGTTCCAAAGAAGTTTGAAGGTAGAAATTTCTATAAACATAACCCAACTGTTACATTAATGAGAACTACTGTTGAAGAAAATAAAATCATTGGTGAAAAGATAGCTGAAAAGTTAAATATGGCTACTGGAAATACAGCACTATTCTTACCTTTAAAAGGCGTATCAATGTTAGATGAAAAGGGACAACAATTCTATGGAGAAGAAGAAGATAAAATGCTTTTTGATACATTAAAGAATTGTATAAATAAAGATGTTGTAGAGATAGAAGAACTAAATCTTGCAATAAATGACAAAGAGTTTGGAGAAGCAGCAGCTAAAAAGCTTATAGATTTAATGAGTAAATAATATAGTTTAAAGTCTTATTACTAGAAAATAATGATATTTATAGATAACTATTAACATTATTAAAAATAGAATTTAAAAACAGTAAAATTAGGAGGAATTAATTATGAAAAGAGCAGAAATTATTAAGAAATTTAAAGAGGAAATAGCTAAAGGAAATTCTTTATTAGGAGTTGGCGCCGGTACAGGTATTACAGCTAAAAGTAGTGAAGCTGGTGGAGCTGATATGCTTATAATATATAATTCAGGAAAATATAGAATGGCAGGTCGTGGATCTTTAGCAGGATTATTATCATATGGTGATGCAAATCAAATTGTTGTAGAAATGGGAGCAGAAGTATTACCAGTTGTTAAACATACTCCAGTACTTGCAGGAGTTTGTGGTACAGATCCATTTAGAGTAATGGAAGTTTATTTAAAGCAACTTAAAGAACAAGGATTTTCAGGAGTTCAAAACTTCCCAACTGTTGGTTTAATAGATGGAGTGTTTAGACAAAATCTTGAAGAAACAGGAATGGGATATGACTTAGAAGTTGAAATGATTAGAAAAGCACATGAATTAGACATGCTTACTACTCCATATGTATTTGATCCAGAACAAGCAAAAGCAATGGCTGAAGCTGGTGCAGATATTCTAGTAGCTCATATGGGATTAACTACAAAAGGAACAATTGGAGCTAAAACTGCTTTAACACTTGATGACTGTGTTGAAAAAATAGAAGCTATTATAAAAGCTGGTAGAGCTGTTAATCCAGATATTATGGTTATTTGCCATGGAGGTCCAATTGCAGAACCTGATGATGCAGCATATGTAATTGAAAAAACAGAAGGAATAGATGGTTTCTTTGGTGCATCAAGTATTGAAAGATTTGCTGCTGAAAGAGGTATAAAAGCACAAGCAGAAGCATTTAAATCAATTAAAAAATAAATTTAAATTGAAAGTCATTCTTTACTTATAAAAGCTACTACAATATTATTATGAAAAATTAATATTGTAGTGGCTTTTATTTTTATATTTGTGCAGGAAAAAATAAGAGTACTTTAAAACATGCTATTTTAGGTCTATAATAATAAAATAGGGGCATATGATTTTTTGAAAAAGTGAGGAGATACATATGAAGATTATAGAAGTAGTTGCAGCAATAATTAAGAAAGAAGACAAAATATTTATCACACGTAGGGGATATGGTGAGTTTATCGATATGTGGGAATTTCCTGGTGGAAAAATTGAAGCAGGGGAATCAAAAGAAGATGCACTTCATCGTGAAATTAAAGAGGAATTAGAGTTAGGTATAAATGAATTAGAATATTTAACTACAATAGATTATGATTATCCAAATTTTCATTTGACAATGCATTGCTTTATTTGTCAAATAGCTGGTGGCAAATTGAATTTAAATGCTCATAATGATGCTAAGTGGGTTACTTTTGATGAATTAGATGATCAAAAATGGGTTCCAGCAGATATTTTAGTAGTTGATAAGCTTAAAAATAAATAATAAAGTATATATACCACGTTTTAATAAGCAATTAACAAAGATTATTCATTGTTAATTGCTTATTTTAAAATATCTAAAAAATACATGTTTAATTATAATATTAAACTTGGGAATTTACATACGTTCCTATTTCTTACATCAAAAGAGTATATATATTAAGATGTAATGTATTCATAAATATCTTCTCTAACAGGAGTAATTAATTGATATTTTATTTCTACAGCTGTTTTTGTAGTGTTTTTCATTGTAAATTCATGTGGTATATCAATAGTTTTGATTTTTCCAAGAAAATAGAATTCTTTTGAAATTTTATCATCTTTATTTTTTCTAACGAATAAGCTCATTTCAACACCATCTTTTTCAGCATTATAAGCTTGGACGATATCTTCAGAAGAGATTGTTCTACCTGATTTTGATATAGCAATCAATTGAGATTCACATAGGAATCTATCTTCATAATTAATAGTATCTGTAACATCTTCTGATTTATCATAGTTAATAAATACTGGATAAGTTTTAGTTGTTTTATCATATTTGTATCCGCCAATATTAAGTGCTACTTCGCCTTTTTCCCATTCTAATAATCTACACACATCTTCATATGTATATTTTTGATATAATTGAAAACAAGTATTCATATATTTATTGCTATAATCTTTGTTATATCTATCTATACCAAATTTTATTAACTCAAGAACCATATTCTTAAAATATTTATTTTCAAGATGCTCTTTAAAGATTTTAGAGATAATATAATCAGAACCTTGCTTTTCCACAAATATACATTCAGCATATGTCTTTTTACCAGTTCCAGTTGGAAATTCATTTGTTAAAACATTGATTACATTAGTTTCAGTAGTGCATGTGAAATTAAAATTATAAGTTTCTTTTAATTTTAATTTTAATTTACTGACTAAATCAGTTTCATTATTTATTGCAGATTCAATTAAAAGAAGTTCATGAGGCCTTTTACCACAAGCTAATTTTTTTGAAATAAATTCTATAAATAATTCCTGAGAATTATTAAGTTCTATTTTATATTCCCTTTCGTATTTTTTTAGGAATTTATGATAAGAGCCGAGACTTTTGCTATTAAAAATTCTTAATGGGTCTATAGAATTATATGTATCAAAATCACTTAAAGTTGGGATTTTACCAATCTTTTGCTTAAGTTTATTGTAGCTTTCTTTAATTAGCTTAATATCATTAAAATTAGCTACATCTATTGATTCAAAGATTTTCTTTTTACATACTTCATCAAAATTAATAGTAGAGCAGCCAGGAATAAGTCTAGTGCCTTCCATAACATATTTTCTTAAGGTATCTTTATTAAATGTTCTATCTCCTGATAAGGCAATTGGAATTAAAAAGTTATTGTTGTAGTTTCCTACAAAGTCTATAATAACAACATATTCTTTAAATTTACTTTTTCTAAGGCCTCTACCTAATTGCTGTACAAAGACTATTGAAGATTGAGTAGGTCTTAACATTACCACTTGATTTACAGTAGGGATGTCCACACCTTCATTAAAAATATCTACCGTGAATATATAATCTAAACAATTATATAATTCATCTTGTTCTAATCTTTCAATAGCTTCTTCTCTTTCACTTTGAGAGTTTTCACCAGTTAAAGCAACAGTTCTGTATCCACGAGCATTAAATATATTTGAAAGTTCAATAGCTTCTTTTTTATTACTACAAAATATTAGTCCTTTGACTCTTTCACCACAATAACCATAGAAATTAATTTTATCTATGATATGCTTAACTCTTTCTTGTGCAACTAAATATCTAAAATCAGATTGTTCATTAAGAGGAGTTCCATCTATTGTAATATCAGAAACACCAAAATAATGGAATGGACAAAGCAAATCTTCTTCTAAGGCTTGCTTAAGACGTATTTCATAGGCAATATTGTGGTTAAACATTTTAAATATATCAAAATCATCACTTCTTTCAGGGGTAGCTGTCATTCCTAAAAGAAATTTAGGAGTAAAGTAGTCTATTATTTTTTGATAACTATTAGCACCAGCCTTGTGAACTTCATCGATTACAATATAATCAAATTCATCCTTACTAAAGTTATACAATACAGCATCTTTAGATAACGTTTGTACAGTGCAAAAGATAAAGTCTTTATCTAAATCTTTACTAGTGCCAGATAAAATCCCCATATTTCTAGTATCACCAAATACATTTTTAAAACTATTTAAGGCTTGTTTAGCTATTTGCTCTCTATGCACAATAAACAAGGCTTTGTTTGGATTGTAATTTCTAAGTTCAAAGGCAGATAAATAAGTTTTACCAGTACCAGTAGCAGAAATTAGTAGTCCTTTATTTTCACCATTTTCTCTAAGTTTATTTAAGCTTTGTATTGCAGCAACTTGCATCTTGTTTGGTTTTAGTTTATATTGTGCAAGACTTGGAACAGTACTTTTTCTAGTATATTCAATTTGTTTTTTATAGATATCTTCGTAAGTATCTATCCATTCTAAAGTTAATTCATCAGCTTCATTCCAAAGGTTATTGAATTCTGAAATGACACCTTCAGTTAGGGAACCTTCTTCTAATGAAGAAATTTTTAAATTCCATTCTTTATTTTTAGTTAATGCAGATTGAGTTAAGTTTGAGCTTCCAACAATCAATTTATAATGGTCACTATATTTGAAGATATATCCTTTAGTATGGAAGTTTTCTTTACTATATAGCTTAATTTCAATATTAGGAAACTCAAGAAGTTTTTTTAATGCTTTAGGTTCGCTAAAGTTAAGATAGTCAGTTGTTAAAATTTTACCTTTAACACCTTTTTTACTTAAGTTTTTTAAGATCTCTAGAAGTGGAGTTATACCACTACTTGTTATAAAAGCTACTGATATAAAGAATTCTTCACATTTATTTAATTCTGATATTAGTTCATTTAAAACTTTATTTCCTTTAGAATAATCATTAATTATTAATTTGGGAATTAAAGCTAAATTGGAATTTATCATACTATTGATTAAACCGGTTTTGCTAGCGTTAAGTATTTCATCTTCTATTATATTTGTATTATGAGAATCAATTGGTTTAAATTCAATATTATTTAGTGACTGATCTATTTCTTTATTTATTAAAGTGGACATATTTACCTCACATTGAAAAATTTAAAAGTATTTTTTATATTATTATAGCATAGGTGTATAAACTAAATGTCTAAATTTATACTATATTAGGATTTTAGTGGACAAATTGTAAAAACAGTGTTGACAATTTATATTATGTATCTTATAATAATCAAGCAGTCAAGTTGTAGAGACTTTATGTTTGAGGATGTTTTAAATAATAAAGTTTAAAATTTGGTTATAAGATACATATGTTAAATTATGCGTTTTTAGCTCAGCTGGATAGAGCAACGCCCTTCTAAGGCGTGGGCCAGGGGTTCGAATCCCTTAAAACGCACCATTTTGGTTCACTAGCTCAGTCGGTAGAGCACATGACTTTTAATCATGGTGTCCCGGGTTCGATTCCCGGGTGAGCCACCAAACTTAGTCTAAAGTAGAAATGTAGATTTTTACTTTAGATTTTTTTATTTTATAAGAAGATTATGAAATTAATACCTAAAAAAGTATGTTAAAATGTAATAAAATAGATTATTTATATTATTAATAGAAATAATCCTTAGCATAAAAACAATATAGAGAGGCGAGATATAATGAAAAAATCAAAGATTTTGTTAACAGGTATTTTAGGTGTGGTACTTAGTTTTTCATTTATTCCTAAAGAAGCTAATGCTGCTTGGATTAAGGATACAAATGGCTGGTGGTATTCGCAATTAAATTATGTGATAGGCTGGAAGCAAATAAATAATGCATGGTATTATTTTGATAATAATGGATACATGAAAACAGGATGGATTTATGATAATGGAACTTGGTATTATGCAGACTTAAATGGAGCAATACAAAGTGGTGTTATTGAGGTAAATGGAAAAACATATTACTTAGATAAAAGCGGAGCAATGGCCAAAGGAAATATTGTAATTAATAAAAGAACATATACTTTTGCAATGTCAGGGGAATCTATAGGGGATAAAATTCCACAAGCAACAAAGGCATTTTTATCAAATGGAGTTGAAACAGAACCTACTAAAATTAATAATGTTTATGTAGCTAGTGGAAAAGTAGTAGAGATAAATATTGAGGGTAATCCTACAACTGGTTATACTTGGAATTATGAATTTAATACAGATGGTATTATAAAGGAAGAATGGAAAGATTATAAACAAGATAATGTTGATTCAGAAATTCAAGGAGCGGGTGGAACGTACACTTGGAAGTTTTCAGCTGTAAAAGAAGGTACTACGAAAGTTACTTTTAAATATTATCGTCCTTGGGAAAATGAGATATTAGAAACAAAAACTTATATTTTTACAGTAGATAAAGATCTTAATATTACAGTAGAGGAATGCAATATATAATTGATGATAAAATAAAAAATATATAGATACAGTAATTTATAATGATGTTAAATTAGAGTCTATTTTTAAAATGAAGTAAAAAATGCCTAGAGAAAAATCTTTAGGCATTTTTGACTTTGTTTTAGTTACTATTGTTCTTCAGTAGAACATGTTTGCATCATAAGGATGTCCATTCCACTATTTAGAATATATCCTCCATCAACTCTAAGTATTACACCTGTAATAAATCCTGAATCAGGGCTACATAGGAATGAAACTGCTGAAGCAATATCCTTTGGCTCACCAATCTTTTTCAAAGGTGTTTCATTAATAAATTTTGTTTCTAAAGCATTTAATGCTTCTTCAGTCATAGAAGTCCTTATAATTCCAGGTTGTATTGCATTCACTGTTATTCCATATGGACCAAGCTCTTTAGCCAATGAATAAGTAAATCCAACGAGTGCTGTTTTAGCAGTAGAATAATTAATATTTCCTGCAAAACCAAATACACCTGCAATAGATGACATATTTACGATTCTTCCATAATTATTATTTTTCATAAATTTAGCACATGCTCTTGAACAATAAAAAGCTCCGTATAAATGAGTTTTTATAAGACTATCCCAATCACTATCTGACATATTAGTGCAAAATGTAGGAGGTGTTGAAAGTCCGGCATTGTTTATGAGAATGTCAATTTTACCATGTTTAGTATATATTTCTTTAAATACACTTTCTACATTTTCTTTATTAGAAACATCCATTTTATAAGTTTCTGCATATCCGTTTAAATCTTCAATTAGTTTTTTAGTTTCATTGATATTGGCATCTCTTCTTCCAGTAATCATAACTTTAATACCACGTTTAGCAAATTCTATACATATATCACGTCCTATACCTGAACCACCGCCAGTTATAACTGCAATTTGATTTTTTATATTTTCACACATTATTGCACGTCCTTCCTTAATTATCTAACTAAATTATTGCAAATTTTATAATTAATATCTATGGGTAAAAGGGATGAAAAGTATTATGCTAAATACGACTTTTTACCTATTTTCTATGGTATAAATATAATTTGGTATATAATAATAAGGAACTTTTAAATATACATGGCATTATAACCAAATGAAGGGAATGGTGGTTTTATGATTAAGTCTCAGCTTAATAAAAAAGACTATGAAAAAATATTTGAATTTGCAACTCAAGTTCAAAATATACAAATTAATTTTAGAAGTACAATATTAATGAATCTTTCAAATATTTTTGGATATAATTATCTAACATTTTTTTTAGCAGACAAAAATGGAAGTCTTATAAATCCAATAGCTACTAACATAAATCCAATATTAACTAAAAAATATATAAACTATTACTACAGTACAGATATCTTTTATCTAGTAAAAGAATCTAATGAAATATTTCAAAAAAATGTTATATCAATAACAGATATAATGCCATATAAGCAATTTGAGAATACTGAATATTATAGGGATTTTTTGTGTTTAGATAATTTGTATTATGAAATTGCAATTCCATTAAGGATAGGAGAGAGTTTGCTAGGGGGAATAGGAGCTTTTAGACCTAAGGAATTAGGAAATTTTACATCTAAGGATATTTTGATTTTAGAAAAACTTAGTGGTATTATTTCTAATGCTCTTAATAATTATATTAAACTAAATAAAATATCGTATGAACAAGAATTTTTAAAAGACATAACATCAAAGGCACCTATAGGACTAGCTGTTTTAAATAATAGATATTCTATAATATATTCCAATAATATTGCTGAAGATTTTTGTTTAGATATATTAAATGATAGAACATGCTTAAATCCAATTCAGTATGTAATAGATAAATTATTTATGGAGGGTGAATTTAAAAAAGATAACTCTTCATCTTTTATGTATAGTACTATTAAGAACTATAATTTTAAGGTGGTTTCATCTATAGTGCCAGATGCTTTTAATGGATTGGAATCACTTATGTATATTTATATAACTAAAGAAATATTAAATGAAGATAAAACTTTTGATAAAATTATTTCAGATTATAATTTAACTAATAGAGAAGTGGAAGTTATAAATCTTGTTTCAAAAGGTTTGAGCAACAAAGAAATTTCACAAAAATTATTTATAAGCTGTCATACTGTAAAAACACATATGGAAAATATATTTAAAAAGACACAAGTTGATAATAGAACAAGCCTCATATATAAAATTAATAACATTACATTTTTAAATAAGTAATATAGTAATTAAATAAATAATAAGGATAAAACACAATAGATTTTTTGAAAGGAATCCGTATTTTTTTCACAATGAAACTTGATAGGTGTATTTATTTAAATTTGGAGGATAGCAGTATGAAAAAAACAATTTATAATATTTTATCTAATACTATATTTCACGGAAGAAATACAACTAAAATAAAAACAAGAGAAATTACATCAAGGCAGTTTCCTTATAAAATTGAAGTTATTGCTGAAAATTTACATGTACCTTGGGCTATAGCAATAAGTGATGAAGGTACTCTATATTTTACAGAGCGGTCTGGTGCAATTAGAATTATTAAAGATGGTAAACTTTCTTCGCAGCCATTAATAACATTAGATTCACCATTTATAAGTCAAGGTGAAGGGGGGCTAATGGGAATTGCTTTAGATCCCAATTATTCACAAAATCATTATATGTATGTTATGTATTCATACAATGAAGGTAATCAAATATATAATCGTGTTGTTAGATTGTTAGAAAATAATAATAGAGCATTCATCAACAAGATTCTATTAGATAAAATCCCCGGTGGAAGAATTCATAATGGAGGAAGGATAAAGATAGGTCTGGATCAAAAATTATATATTACGACAGGAGATGCAGGAAATTCTGCATTGGCACAAGATTATAAAAGTACAGCTGGAAAAATATTAAGAATAGAATTAGATGGCACTATTCCTAAAGATAATCCAATTCTTAATTCTTCTGTCTATAGTTTAGAACATCGAAATCCACAAGGTTTAGCATGGAATTCAGAGAATGTTTTATATGAATCAGAACATGGACAATTAGCACATGATGAGATCAATATAATAGAAAAAGGTGCAAATTATGGGTGGCCTCTCGTTCAAGGAAATGAAGAGTCTAAGGAAGTTGTGACACAAAAACCATTAATACAAAGTGGAGAAAACACATGGGCACCTTCTGGAATTGCATTTGTAAATCAAGGACCATGGCAAGGAAAATTACTTGTTGCTAATTTACGTGGACAACAACTATTGGCAATCTCACTTAATGGCAAAGGAACGGTAGTAAAGAATGTAGAATCTTGGTTAAGTAATGAGTATGGACGTTTACGTGAAGTTGTTCAGAGAAAAGATGGATCAATTTATTTAACAACAAGCAATAGAGATGGAAGAGGAAATCCTGATATAACTGATGATAGAATTATTAGACTTGTTTTAAAATAAAAGAACATAAATTTATATTTCTTTCCTTTTGTGTTTTAAGAAAATTAATATAGGTAAGAAGTAAAAATAACGATTCACATATTGGTCATGTATTTAATGATGAACCAAAAGAACTTGGAGGACTTAGATATTATATAAATTCTGCTTCTTTAAAATTTATTCCAAAGAATAAAGTGGAAGAAGAAGGTTATAGAGAATGGTTAAATAAAGTATAGGTTCTAATGAAATGAAAAATGCCCAGAAAGATTTTTGGGCATTTTTTATATTCTTTATAGATAATATTGAAGTATTAAATGAGTTAAATAAATCAATAAAACATCAAAATCAATAAGAATAAGATAGTAATTATTAATCTAAATCTATTATATTGACAGATTATTACAATAGATATATACTGAAATTATCAATAAATAATGAAATTTATTATCAATAAAATAAAAACTTTATTATGCTAAAAATCCAATTTACCAATAAAGCTAGACGGATATGTAATAATAGGAATTTAGATAGAAGTAGGTGATAATTATACAAGCTATTATAGAAAAGTATAATTTTTTTGATTCTGATATGAAGATATATAGAAAAACAGACTTAAAAACTATATGTAATATTAAATGTAGAGATGGATTTGGAGTTATGACATGTTATCATGTTTTTCCAGGAATAGATTTAATTTTTAATGATTTTCATTCCTATCACTGTGAAGAAGCTCATAACTTAAAGAGTGAACTAATAGAAATTAATTATTGTCATAAAGGGAGATATGAAAGTATATTTGATGGCAATAAATATGAATATTTAAAGGAAGGAGATTTAGCATATAATATTGTTGGATCTAACTATGAATCAGGTGGATTTCCAATGGGGCATTATGAAGGTTGCTCAATATTAATAGACTATTCTATAGCAAAAAAATTTTTTTTATGCAATTATAATGATTTAAACATTGATTTAGGAAAAATGAAAAGATTAATGTTTAATAATAATTGGTATTTTATTGAAAAATCGAAACCTGAAATTGTAAATATTTTTAAAGATTTATACAATACACCATCAATTAATAAATTATATTTTTATAAATTAAAAGTTTTAGAAGTATTTTTGTTTTTAAGTAAATATAGAGATGTAAAAGATCAAGAAAAATCTTATTATTATACAAAAGAACAAGTTAATTTAATTAAGGATGTTAGAAATTCAATTTTTGAATATTATAATAGAAAAATAACAGTAAAGGAATTGTCAAAGATTTATAATGTAAGCACAACTTTTTTGCAAAATGGATTTAAAGATATTTTAGGTAAAACAGTAGCAGAATATATTAGGGAATTTAGAATATATAAAGCTGCAAAAATGATAAAAGAGACAAATCAAAGTATTATGGAAATTGCATTATGTGTTGGCTATGATAACCCAAGTAAGTTTGCATCTGCATTTAAAAAAGTCATGGGAAGTACACCGCTTAAGTATAGAAACAATTTTTAATTCAAATGGATTA
Organism: Clostridium sp. ZBS15; assembly: GCF_023845705.1. NCBI lineage: Bacteria > Bacillati > Bacillota > Clostridia > Eubacteriales > Clostridiaceae > Clostridium > Clostridium sp. ZBS15. The sequence continues at coordinate 35,225 of NZ_JAMQHY010000001.1, read as the reverse complement.
TTTTAATTTTTTTGGAGTAGAGAAAGAATAGATGGATTAGTAAAATATGAATTAGTCACATTAAAGAAAATAACAACTCAAATATACCAGCATACTGACTTGTTATTTATTTTAATGTGCCTTAGCTAGAGGAATCTCTGGTTAATTCATATTTTATTTTTTATCTAGATTTTAAAAAATTATTGATATTTTAAAGTATAAATACTACTTTAAAATTTAAGTCTTAATATTAAATTTAAATTATAGAACAATATCAGTATTTGTTTAAAATTTAGAAAATTATTAAAAGGAGAGGTGAATATGAAAGAAAAAGATGATGAAAAAATTAGTATACTTTCATTTGCAGGTAATTATAAATATTTAACAATATTAGGATGTATCCTGTCAGGAATTAGTGCAATATTAGCACTTGTGCCATATTTATATATATGGAAGGTAGTATATGAGATATTTATGGCATTGCCTAATATTAATAATGCGTCAAATATTGCATATTACGGTTGGATGGCAGTAGCTTTTTCAGTTGGAGCAATTTTAATATATTTTATAGCTCTTATGTGTACTCATTTATCAGCTTTTCGTGTGGCAAGAAATATGAGAAGTCAGGCACTTCATCATATAGTAAAATTACCACTTGGATATTTTACAGAGAATGGAAGCGGTAAGCTTCGTAGAATAATTGATGAAAGTTCAGGGCAAACAGAAACATTTTTAGCACATCAATTACCAGATTTAGTAGGTTCAATTGTAACTCCAATTGCTATGTTAGTACTTTTATTAGCGTTTGATTGGAGATTAGGTATAATTAGCTTAATTCCTATTATTATATCATTTGTATTTTTAAGTAGAATGATGGGAGATAAAAGGAAATCAGCTGTAGAAGAATATCAGAATGCATTAGAGGATATGAACAATGAAGCTGTAGAATATATAAGAGGAATTCCTGTAGTTAAGACATTTGGACAAAGTATATTTTCATTTAAGAATTTTCATGATGCAATTATGAGATATACAAAATGGACAGTAAATTATACTGTATCACTTAGAATTCCTATGTGTAATTTTACTGTGGCTATTAATGGTATTTTTGTACTTTTAATTCCAGCTGGTATCTTATTAATTGCAAGTGCAGTAGATTATAAAGCATTTTTATTAAATTTTATATTTTATATTATATTTACTCCAATTATTACAATTATGGTCAATCGTATAATGTTCATGGGAGAAGGAACTATCATGGCTAAAGATTCAGTAAAACGTGTTTGGAATATATTAAATGAAGAAACATTAACTGAAACAAAAAATCCAAGAAAACCAAAGAATTCAACTATTGAATTTAATAATGTTTCTTTTACTTACAAAGATGCAACTAAACCAGCAATTAAGAATTTATCATTTAAGATAAAGGAAGGATCAACAGTAGCATTTGTTGGACCATCAGGAGGCGGTAAAACAACAGTTGCAAGTCTGATTCCAAGATTTTGGGATGTGGATACAGGAAGCATAACAATTGGTGGTGCAGATGTAAGAAATATTAAGACAAAGGATTTAATGAATATGGTATCTTTTGTGTTTCAAGAAACAAATTTATTTAAAGAAAGCCTTTTTGAAAATATTAGATTATCAAGACCTAATGCTACAAGAGAAGAAGTATTAAAGGCTGCAAAAGCGGCACAATGTGAAGAAATATTTGAAAAATTTCCAGATGGAATGGATACAATTGTTGGAACTAAAGGAGTATATTTATCAGGAGGAGAAGCTCAACGTATTGCTTTAGCAAGAGCAATTTTAAAAGATGCTCCAATTGTACTTCTTGATGAAGCAACAGCCTTTGCAGATCCAGAGAATGAATATCAAATACAACTTGCTTTTGAAAATTTAACAAAGGGTAAAACTGTACTTATGATTGCACATAGGTTATCAACAATACAAAATTCAGATTGTATTATGGTATTAAAAGATGGAGAAGCTATAGAGAAAGGTACTCATAGTGAGTTGATTAAAAATGGTGAAACTTATGCTTCAATGTGGAAAGATTATCAAAGTTCTATTACTTGGAGAGTAGAAAACTCTTATGTTGAAAATAAGAGAGAGGAGGGAGCTTTGAATGGTTAATTATTTGAGATATAAATTTGCATTAAGTGAACAAGGGGCAAAGGATTTAATTAAAGCAAGTATTGCTTGTACTTTAACAAATATAAGTTTAATGTTTCCAATTGGAATTATATATATTCTTTTAAAGGAAATGATAGATCCTATATTAAATGGAGGAAATCCATCGTTTAATTTAGGAAAATATATAGTTCTTTCAATAGTAGTATTAATTCTTATATTTGTATTCCAATATTTTCAATATAATAAAACATTTTTTGCTTCATATACAGAAAGTGCTAATAAGAGAATATCTTTGGCGGAACAATTAAGAAAATTACCTTTATCTTTTTTTGGTAAAAAAGATTTATCAGATTTAACAACAACTATAATGGGAGATTGTGCAGGTCTTGAAACAGCTTTTTCTCACTATATTCCTGAATTAATAGGTGCTGTATTATCTGTCATTATTGCGTCGATTGGTTTGTTTGTTATGGACTGGAAATTATCAATAGCACTTTTATGGGTTATACCAGTAGCATTTATAATTGTAGTTATTGGTAAGGCACAACAAGATAAAGTAAATAATATAAATAAACAAATAAAGCTTGATTATAATGATAATATTCAAGAATGTATTGAAACAATTCGTGAACTTAAAGCTAATAATAAAAGTAATAGTTATCTAAAAGAATTAGATAAAAAACTAAAAAAATCTGAGAGTATTCAAATTAAAGCAGAACTTAATACAGCAATGTTTGTTGTTTCAGCACAGATGCTTTTGAAGATTGGAATTGCAACAGTTGTATTAGTTGGAGGGATGAGTTTATTAAAAGGAGAGACAGATTTACTTACTTTTATTATGTTTTTAATTGCTGCTTCTAGAATATTTGATCCTCTTTCTTCATCACTTATTAATCTGGCAGCTATATTTAGTACATTACTTCAAATAAAGCGTATGCAAGAAATTGAGGGTCAAAAGATTCAAACAGGAATAGATAATGCCACATACAATGGATATGATATGTGCTTTGAGAATGTTGGATTTTCCTACAATGATAATGAACAAGTCTTAAATAATGTATCATTTATAGCAAAGCAAGGAGAAATTACTGCATTAGTAGGTCCAAGTGGTGGAGGTAAAAGTACTGCAGCTAAGTTAGCAGCAAGATTTTGGGATATTGATAAAGGCACAATTACTTTAGGGGGTACTGATATTTCACAGGTTGATCCTGAACATTTGCTTAAAAATTATTCTATAGTATTTCAAGATGTAGTTTTATTTAATAATACTGTTATGGAAAATATTCGTATAGGTAAAAGAAATGCTACAGATGAAGAGGTTATTAAAGCAGCTAAGGCTGCAAGATGTGAGGAATTCATATCTAAAATGCCACAAGGATATAAGACTATTATTGGTGAAAATGGTTGTACATTATCTGGAGGAGAAAGGCAAAGGTTGTCTATTGCAAGAGCATTATTAAAGGATGCTCCAGTTGTACTCCTTGATGAGGCAACAGCGTCACTTGATGTAGAAAATGAGACAAAAATCCAAGAAGCAATTAGTGAACTTGTTAAGAATAAAACAGTTCTTGTAATTGCTCATAGAATGAGGACAGTAGCAGGAGCTGATAAAATCGTTGTCTTAAGTGATGGATATGTAGCAGAAATGGGATCACCAAAAGAATTATTAAATAATGATGGAATTTATACTAACATGGTAAGACTACAAAAGAAAAGTAGTGAATGGAAGTTAATTAAGTAATTCTAATGCCAGTTCGCCCTTATACTAGAATATTAACACTTTTTTAAAATACAGTGATAAATTAAAAAGCCAATGCTTAATAATACTAAGCATTGGCTTAAAAATTAAAAAAAAGTCTTGTCTATTTTAAATTCATCAAGTTTTTTACCTTTTGAGCTTATTGCACATACTTTTATATAATCTGAATCTATATCTACGACTAAAAAATGATATATAGCAATAGGGGGTACTATAACTCCTTGTTTACTTTTATATTTATCACGAAGTTTTTCACCACCACCACCTGCAATTACTTGAATGATCTCTCTTTCGTAAGCAAATTTTCCGTTATTAAATGAATTATTAATTATTCTTCTAGAATAATTATGTTCATGTCCGGAGAAAACTATATCTATATCATATTTATCAATTATTTTCCAAAAATAATCTCTATATTCAGGATATAAATCAAGACAGTGACCAAGATGAGCTCCTGTAGGAAATGCTGGTGAATGTACAAAAACAAGCTTATTTTTCTTATATTCAGAGACTTTTTTTTCAAACCAGTTAAGTTGAACTTTATCAATTTTATGGGTTGATCCATAGTGAAAAGCATTAAGTACTATAATTCTAGTATCATCAAAATCTATATAATAAACTGTCTTATTATATTCATCAAGAAATTCACTAGGTTTTAAATCACTATAAATAGTACTAAAGATTTTTTCAAATCTATCATCTATAGGCTCTATATTAACTTCATGGTTACCTACTACAGGTATCAATGGTTTATCTGGATGATATTTTTCTATTAAGTTTCTTAATCTATTTAATTGAAAGGTTAGTACTTCCTCTTTACAACTTCCAGCTACAGTATCTCCACACATTACAATAAATTCAGGCTCAGGATCTAATTTGCATGTCTCGTTCATTATTTCTTTTAATACTTTTTCATTTATACCATTTTTTTTGCCTTTTGAGTCACTAAAAATTATAAATCTCATTTTTTCTCCTCTTATAATAGTAATTGATTAATTTAATGATAATTTACTTAGAGTAATTTAACCATTTTGTATAAATATTAGGTCTATTAGTTTTTACAAAATCTAAAAATTGTTTTTTATAACCAAGTTTTTGTAAGCTTCTAATAATTAAATATGGGTATATAGTTTTCTTTTTCATAGCTCTAGCAGTATCAATGAGTCTTATTTCATTTGATGATGTCAGAAAAATATGAAATAGTGCTGCATCCAATCGGGAATATCCTACCAAGTTCATAGCTTCATAAATTTCAATAATCTTATTTGAAATATTTCCAGTAAGGCAATGTGTTGATAAGTATTTATCTAACTCAATACCATCTATATATTCACGTATAATATAATCTTCACCAAATGAATAAAGTCTTGGAAAATGAGAATCTATTTGAGCCATAGCCAAAGTTTCTATTTCATCATGGCAAACTTGTTTTCTTTTAAAAACTTTTATACATTTATGTGAGTCAATTTTGTATACTTTACCTTGAGTTCCAGCGCCTAAAAATTTCAAGTGTTTTATATTGAATCCAGCATATAGTTTAATAATAATCACCTAATCATATAGTAATATAAGATTAATATATGATTAAGAAGAATTTTTTGATTAATATATTTATTTTTTATTTTTCACATCAGGAAAATTATTATTTCCTTTTTAGACACGTTATGTGATAAAATATCAAGATATATAGCCATTAGAAAAACGAAGGAGGAAAAAAGAAAACTTTATGAAGAAATTTTTGAGTGAATTTAAACAATTTGCACTAAAAGGAAGTGTAATTGACTTAGCAGTTGGTGTATTAATAGGTGGTGCATTTCAAGGAATAGTAAAATCATTAACAAATGATATAATATCACCAATAATAGGGATGTTTGCCAACAAGGATTTTAGTGATTTAACATTGGAAATTTTTAGTGTAAGTATTAAATATGGCTCTTTTATAACTGCAGTCATAAATTTTTTAATTATGGCATTTTTAATATTTTTACTTGTTAAAGGTGTAAACAAATTAAGTGATTTAGGAATAAAAAATAAAGTTGAAGAAGTAAAAGAACCTACAAATAAAGAATGTCCTTTTTGTTGTAGTGAAATTGACATAAAAGCCACTCGTTGTCCTAAATGTACATCTCAGTTAGAAGAATAAAATTTAAATTATTAATAGGATTTTATTAAAGGTACATGTATTTAATATGTGTACCTTTAATAAATTATGAATTTAAAAATGTTATATTGATAGTAGAAAGTTAAATTTTACCATGATAATATATTTATTATTTCAAGAATTGATTAGTTCTGCCCATATTGTAGGCAAGCTTTATTATTGACTTTTCTTCTTCAGACATTTTTTTATTATACATTTTTTCAAATTGAGCAAATAATCCCTTAGTATTAATGTCTTGCTTAGGTTTTGAAATTCTTTTTGTACTAATATTATTATAGGTACTAGCTTCTATTTCAGGAGTATAAAGTTTTTTTAATATTTCAGCAGTATAATAAGCATCATTAAACGCATCGTGAAAATCTTCTTTAATAGGAATGTTAAAAAATTCAACAGCAGATCTTAATCCTACTCTGGTTCCCTTGGGAGTTTTTATATATTTTGAAGCAATTTTTTGAACATCGATATATTTTTTTAAGTTATTCATTGAGCTTAACTTATGAAATTTTATATTTTTCATAAGTTCTTTAATGTCAGAAGTTCCCCAAATACATAATGTAAATTCTTCATAACCAATAAAATTCACGAAATCATTATATACATCAGGAAAATAATTATGTAAATTTACCATTGCAGTTGTTATTTTAGTTAAGTTTTCTATATAAGGATGAATTTCTGTATGAACAGTAGGTTTAACTAATCTATTAAAGGTTGAAGTTATTTCTAAGTCATTATTAAGTTTTAGTGCTCCAATTTGGATTATTTCAAAAGTAAGTTTGGAAGCATTGGCGTCCTTTGACTGTTGTTGATTAAATTCTAAATCATATACTATATAGTTCATTATATTTACCGTCCTTTTATATCTCGTATATATTAATATTAGTATAACCACTATAAAAATAAAATCTATAAATACAAATTTATTAAATAAACTACAGGAGTGAAAGAATAAAAAAATGCTATATAAGGAGTAATATTTAATAATACTTCTTATATAGCACTAAATTGAGATTTTAGATTCTATTATAGTTTTAAGCTAATAACAAAATAATATATTTAATAATCTGAGGTTCTTTGTTTTAATACAATTATACAATTACTTTTTGAGCACTACTAAGAATAGGAGCTGCTGGAGTTAAATTAGTTGTTATAACGAAATCTGGTGAAGTACATACTGTTGAAGCAGTTCCACCTGATGGTGTATAAACAAGTTTTGCAGTTGCATCACTATTAACAAAATCATCAGTTACATCAGCGATGTTAGTACCTGTCTTTGCTGGTACTTCAATATAAACTGTGTTATTCTTCATGTTTTGGCTTTGAGTAAATTTAATAGTTATAACATTACCAACAATTGTAGCTACAGTTGGAGTAACTGGAGTTTGTGCTGCATCTCCAATATATACCTTTATATTTGCTTCAGGTCCAGGAACAAGGTGACTTTCAGCAGTTACAACTATTTCATATTCCAATTCAGTAGTTTCCATACTACCTATGCCAAGAATATTAGCCATAAGGTATAAATCTTTGTTAGGAGCTTTTTCTACAGTATAGGCACTTCCAAATCCAAATAGATTACATTTTTCAAAGGTATTAAGTGCTGCTTCAGCAGTAGTAGATGATAATTCAGTATCACTTACATCAAATGCTTTTATAGTTGCAATATTCTTTAAAGTAGGGTCTATTGCTATAGCAGCTAAGAAAGTATCAGCATTTGTTACAGTAACTTGTATTGAAGCTTTTACTTTTTTTATTTCAGTAAGATTTCCTACTATTGTGTTGTCAAGAGCTAATGCTATGCTAGTTGCTGTAGAAGTATCAGTGACTCCAGCAGTAGTTGCTATAGTACTATCATTTATATAAATTTTAGCTGGTTTTGTAGTTGTATTATAAGATAAACCTGCAGCTAATGGATCAGTAATAGTTATTTCGTCAAATGTTGTATTTACTGGGATATTAAATATAACATCAAATTGTAATATTGAACCGGTTGAAATACGCATTTTTTATCCTCCCTATATATTAAGTTAGTTTAATTAATAATTAATTTTGTTTGAATAATTATTAATATATAATATGATTATTTATTAAATATTGATACACAATACATATAAAACAAAATTTTACTTTTTCACATAATAGTCATTGAACTTGAATGTATATTTTTAAAGTTTTGAGAATTAAAAGAAATAATTAATTTTGATGGGATATTATTATCACATTTTGGAATATTGCTTATATTAAAAAGTACATCATTATCTATTTTCTTTGCATACACTTTAAAAGGTTTATTATTTAATTTAGCAGTAACACAGGATATATCAGAAATAAAACCTATAGGTGTTGAATATTTATAAATCATATTATTTACAGGTGCACAACCAGTATTTTCTATTTCTATCTTTCCACAATTAGAATCAGTATTTATTTGTAAAATAGCTTGGTCAACAGTAATTATCAAAGGCATATTATCTTCCTCAATAAAAGGCTCATTTGATGATAGGGGAGATAAAAGATTTATATAATTACTGATAGATGAATTAATTAAGTTTTTGAAGATAGCTTTAATGTAAAATACAACATCTAACTTTTCATTTGGTTCTAATTTACATAAACATACACAGTTGTCATTAAAATTGTCACAGGAATACACTTCTTTTGTATTAGAATTGACTAAAGAACCTGGTATGAATTTAAAATTGCTGTCATTTGAAAATTTCAATTTTAAAGGATAAATAGTACTATTACTTTCATTTTTAAAAATTAAATTTACGGATATTATATCATTAGTTTTGATTTTAGAATTAGAGGACAAATTATAATTATTATTATTGCTAAAATATAATTGTTTAGGACAATTTTCATAAAATGGAATATTAAATTCTACAGGTAGATACTCATCAGTTGAAGTAGAAGTGGAAGGATTAATTTTGATTTGTTTTTTTAATTTAAGCATATTTTTCTCCTTAAATTTTTAATACTTACAGTATATTCATATACAACTAATTAGGGATTTTATGAATACAAGTAAGTTATTATTTCATAATATGAAGTAATAAGTGATTAATAGAAAGGAATTTTATATGTATAAAGATGAAGAAAATAATATTAAAGATAAAGATATAATTAATTTAATTAATTATAAGAATAAGATAATAATAATAACTTCAGATATAAATGAAATTACTTTTACAAGTGAAGGAAATGAATGCAATGCAGGAATACTTGTTAAGAATAGAAATAGTGATTTAATAATTAAAATAAATAATGTGTATTTAAATTCTGTTAATCAAATTGCGATTGATTTCAGAGGAGGAAAAAATTGTGATTATAAAAATAAATTAGTATATTCAGGAATTAATACTATAATGAGTGAAGATAATATTGGTATTTGTATAAGTAATAATCAAACTGTTGAAATAACAGGTCGTGAAAAGTGTATATTAAATATAAATGGTGGATCAGAGATGCCAGCAATAGGGAATAACGAATGGACAGCAGGAGGGGGACATCTTATTTTTTCAGGATATGGCAATATTGAAATAATAGGTGGAGCTGGGTGTAAATGTTATGAGAATTTAGAACATAAAGGAAAGTGTGGTTCTTATGCTATAGGATTCTGTGAGACAAATATTAACGACACTTCAACAATAAAGATATTAGAAAATGTAAATTTAAAGGCAATAGGTGGAAATGGTCAAAGTATTTCTAGTATAGCTTTAAATAAATGTAGTGGTTGTGGTGGTGCTGCAATAAGTATAGGAGATAATAGCAGCTTTGAAAAAATAGGTTTAGGTGTTTTAGAACTTATAGGAGGGGACAGCGGAGAAAGTATAGGAGAATATGCTTGTGGCAATTGTGCAAATGGTGGAGATGCTATTAAAATTAAGAGCGGATTAATTAATATTAATAGTCCAGCTATTTTAAAAGGCGGAAAAGGTGGAAGTATTAGCTCCAAGTGTAAAAATGTTATTTCTAAGGGTGGAAAAGGTGGAGATTGTATTTCAATTTCAGAAAGTGAGTTAGATGAAAAGTTAAAAAAAGTTAAAATAAAAATTGATAATTGTGTACAAGCTAAAGGCGGAGATGGTGGAAATTCTGGAGTTTATTTTAATAATGAAAATATATTAGGAAATGACGGTGGAGATGGTGGTAATTTTATAAATTCTAATGATTTTAAAGTGGAAGTTGCTATAGGTGATATTTACTTTAAGGGTGGAAAAGGTGGAAAAGGTGGAGAAGGTCAGATGAGAGGTCATAATGGAATAATAGGTAATAAATTTAAAGGTGATAATATTTATTATACTGAATTTATAAAAGAAGAAAACCCTAAATTAGGTAAATATAATGAAGAGATAGATGATTTAGTTGATGAAGGTAGTAAACATTCAGATGAATCTGTAAAAGAGGAACAACAAAAATTATGTAAGGTATTAGAGCTGGTAATAGATAAACAATTTGAAGAGAATTATTTAGAAAATCATGAAGATTCAGGTGAAGAAGAAAATAAGCTTGTTAAATTAGAAAATGAAATTTTAAATGTAGAATATATGGAAGTATCAAATAAATCCAATAATATTATGATGAGAATATTTCAGCATATAGTAAATTTAATTAAGAAAAATTAAATTATATGAAGAATGGAAGATTAATAAAGAATTTTACTTGAAAGAATTGTATCCATACAATTGCAATAAATCTCTTTGAGTAATATAATTATTTTGCAGTATTTTGAAAGTAAGATATAAATTACAAGGGGGGATAATTATATGGAAAATAAGAATAAAAAGATTATGAAACTAATACAAACAGCTATACTTGCAGCATTATGTTTTGTATCATTTACATTTCTTCAAATTAAAATTCCAGTACCAGGGGGAGATGCTACTTCATTGCATATAGGAAATGCTTTTTGTGTACTTGCAGCATTACTTCTTGGCGGATGGTATGGTGGATTTGCAGGAGCTATTGGAATGACAATAGCAGATATACTTGATCCTGTATATATTTTAGGTGCACCAAAAACTTTTGTATTAAAATTTTGTATAGGTTTAATAACAGGAGTTATAGCACATAGATATGCAAAAATTGATAGTAGCAGTGATAAAAAATATATATTTAAATGGAGTACAATTTCTGCAATTTGTGGTTTAGCATTTAATGTTGTATTTGATCCTATAGTTGGATATTTTTATAAACAATATATATTAGGTCAACCTCAACAAATGGCCTCTGTTTTAGCAAAACTAAGTGCAGTGACTACATTTATTAATGCAGTAGTATCTGTGGTTTTAGTTAGTTTTATATATAATGCAATAAGACCAATTTTAATAAAGTCAGGATTACTATTAAATGATTAAAGCATTAATTAATAAAAAAAGTAGTAACTTGTATTTATAGTACGAGTTACTACTAAATTTTATTGGCGTGTTTTAATAGAATAATAAGTATTATATAATGTAATAAATTAAAGAAAGGCAGAGGTAGTTTCAACAATGAGAATATAATTTACACTTTTATTTATTAAGTATAACAAAGAACTTTTAACTAAAAAAATAGTCTATATATTAGGACTTTTTTTGTTGTACTAGCGGTTTATCACTATAATAAAGAATAGGGATGTACTTGAAGTAGATATCATTGACAATTTAGAAAAATAAAATTATAATAGTAAAAAATATATTAATAATCTGATGAAGAGGAAGAGTAATTAGATTAAGCTTCAATAAAGAGAGCTAGGGACGGTGAAATCCTAGTAAGAAGAGATTTAATGAATGGGCCTCAGAGGAATAAAGAGAAATCATAGTTAGAGAGTATCGGAATGGTGTGCTGCACCTTATAGCAGATAGAGTATGTTAGTACTTGATTTTGAGTGGTGTAATTATAAAAAATTAGGGTTTGCTTACAATTATTTTTTATTACACAATTTAGGTGGCAACACGGATATTATCTCCGTCCTATTAATTTAGGACGGAGTTTTTTTGTTTAATAAAATTAAATCAAGGAGTGAGTTTTATGAAAAAAGAAATAATTTTAACAGGAGATAGACCAACAGGAAAATTGCATATTGGACATTATGTAGGGTCTTTAATGAATAGAGTTCAGTTACAAAATTGTGGTTTGTATAATAACTATATAATGATAGCAGATCAGCAAGCATTAACCGATAATGCTCGAAATCCAGAAAAAATCAGGAAAAGTTTAATAGAGGTTGCATTAGATTATTTGGCAATTGGAATAGATCCATCAAAATCTACAATTTTTATTCAATCTCAAATCCCAGAGCTTAATGAATTAACTATGCATTATTTAAATTTAGTTACAGTTTCAAGGTTAGAAAGAAATCCAACAGTTAAAAGTGAAATTAAAGAAAAAGATTTTAATGTAAGTATTCCAACTGGATTTCTTATTTATCCTGTAAGTCAAGCAGCAGATATTACAGCTTTTAAGGCAGATGTTGTTCCAGTTGGAGAAGATCAACTTCCTATGATTGAGCAAACTAGAGAAATAGTAAGAAGTTTTAACTCAATTTATAAAAAAGATATATTAATAGAGCCAAGAGCAGTACTTCCAAAGGAGGGATTAGGAAGATTACCAGGAATTGATGGGAAGAATAAAATGAGTAAGTCATTAAATAATGCAATATATCTATCAGATGAACCAGATATAATAAAAAACAAGATTATGTCTATGTATACAGATCCAAATCATATTAAGGTAGAGGATCCAGGTGAAGTAAATAATAATACTGTTTTTACATATTTAGATGCATTTTGTGATGATAAGATTAAGTTAGAAGAGATGAAAGAGCATTATAAGAGAGGTGGTTTAGGTGATATAAAAGTAAAGAAGTATTTAAATGAAATACTTCAAGCAGAACTTGAACCAATAAGAAATAAAAGAAAAGAATTTAAAAGAGATATAGCATATGTATATGATGTTTTAAAAAATGGAAGTGATAATGCCAGAAATGTAGCAGCAAATACTCTTTCAGAAGTTAGAGAAGCAATAGGAATAGAATATTTTAAATGTTAGAGATTTCAGATTTTAAATGAAAAATCAATAAAAAGAGTATAGACAGAATTATTTAAAAAAATCTAAATAAATATTTAATGAGGTGGCTGTATCAAATTTATTTTAATACAGCCACCTCATTATAGTATTATTCAGATAAGGATTTAATTTCTTTGTAGCTATTAAGATCTGTATAAAGTTCTCCCTTTATAGGATTACGTTTTGTTTTCTTAATCTTATAAATATAGTATACAAATACTGCTATATTTGATAATAATGCTGCTAAGCTTACGATAAATAAAGCAGTTGTGTTATGTGATGATCTAACTGCAAATTGAGATTCATCAATGAAACTAGGACATGTCATTGCAAACATGCACCACAATGCAAGTGTTTGTGCACGATGTTGTAACCAAGCACCTTTCTTTATAAAGAAAGCGGCAATTGTAGGAGCAAAAAGTAATGCTATACCACAGTACCATGCATGGTTAGGTAGGCAATTATATGTGTATGCAAAGTTCCAAATATCATATGCTATAATCCAAAACCAAAGCATATCAGGCCATAACATATCTTTGCTCTTATCCTTACTGATACATATTCCAAACCAACCTGTAATTGTTATGATATTTAAGATACCAGCAATCCCATTCATAACATTCCAAGAACCGCTTACAGTAACCATTCCCTCAAACACTTCTTTATTAAGATGTAGTCCGTAAATTTGAAAATCACGTGCTACTGCTTCACAAATATTGATTGCTAAAATTAATGGTGGGAAACATAAAGCCCACTTTTTGCTACTAGCACCTTTTATATGTCTAATTAGAAAGAAACCAATACATCCTGCTAGTGATGAATATACTTTAGCATAATGAAACCAATCATTTACGCTTGTCCCTTTAGTAGTTTTGGGCCATACAACAAAAGTAAGAAATAATGGTAAGATAATGAAAAGCAATAGTCCACCCCATTTAAACCTACGGCCTAATTCATTAAGTACAATTAACATTAGAAATACTGTTAATAGCATAAGCCAATTCGAAAAAGGCTGTGCTTCAAAAAAAAACATAATTAATCCCCCTTAGTAAAAATACAATTGTTATAGTGTTTTTAACTAATTTTGTTATTATTTACTAATATTAATATACACATCTATATAATGCTTTATAACTAAATTTAAAATTTTTTAAAATATTAGAGTTAATGTTTATTTCAACTAATTCCTTTATTTTTGTATTTATATTTTTTACGTAAAAGGAAAAGATATAAATAATTAATTTTATATGCAATTATATTTGTTTTTTAGAAATAAAAATATCTCGAAAGGAATAGATTTTTAATGAATAATAGAAATAGTAAGCTAACTATTAGAATAGCAGTATTGTTTGAAATAATTTTAGTGATTTCTGCTGTTTTTAGTATTATATCAAAACAATGGGAGAGTTTAGCTTTGTTACTCTTAGCTATTATATGTATTATACTTCCTTTTATAATTACCAATATTGCTAATAGAAAGAATATAGTGCTACCTTCTAGCTTTCAATTAGTATGGATATTATTTATTTTACTTACATTATACTTTGGAGAATTTAAGAAATTTTATATTACATTTTGGTGGTGGGATTTATTTGTTCATGCTATATATGGTAGTTATGCAGTTATTATAGCATTGAATTTAATTCAAGGAATTATTACAAAGAATAAACAAACAAATAAACAACGATTTACTATTTTTATCTTAATATTTGCATTTAGTTTTTCAATTGCTTTAGGTACTATATGGGAAATATTTGAGTTTGCAGGAGATTATCTATTTAAAACAACTATGATAAAGGGGGGCCTTGAAGACACGCTATCAGATCTCATTGTAAAAGTTTTATCTGCCTTTATTACATCTATAATATGTTATTATAATGAATCGAGGAACTAAAAATAGTGGTTTTTAGACCTAATATTATTGGTAATAGAGTTTTAGCTGTTAAAGGAATCATCTATTATTTTTTTAATAAACTTAAAAGCTAATGCTTAACAATAAGTATTGACTTAAAATTTTTAATTATTATATCCAAAATATCGATACGCTAATTTTGGCTAGTTCTTTCTTTGCTTATTTTAAAATTTAAGAATTTTTTTTGTAGTTTTGGTAAAAATAACTTCATTGAGAACTATGTTTAAGTCATATTTAATTAAGAAGGGAGTTTTTTACTTGAAGAAAAACAATTCTTATGGATTAAGAAGGAATGTTTTAAGAGAGCTTAACCAAGGATTTTCTTGTATTCATGAAAATTTTAAGTATTTTAGAAAGTTATCCAAAGGAAGAAATAAAGTTCTTGGAGCATCTGAGTGGCTTCTTGATAATATATATTTAATTGAAAAAGAATATAAGGCAATTAAGAAGGAAATGCCTATTGATTATTTTAAGTTATTACCGTCCATGACAGAATTTATTGATGATATAGATCATAAGGGAACGCATGAAATTAATAATACATTTAAAAGTAAGAACTTTGATGAGAAAAGAGATTTTGAAAAGAAAAATTATGAAAATTATAATGAATCTGAAAATGAACTTCCACGTATTTTTGTAGTTGCAAAGAATTATGTAAATTTAGGTGGAGATATTGATGGTGAGAGCTTTATTAAATATATTAATAAAATTCAAGAAGAAAATTTAGGTGTGGATTTAGAGTGTAATAATATAAGTGAAAAATTGTTTAGTAAAACAGATAATAGTGGTATTAATATAGATGGACCCAAGGAAGCTATTAATATTGTAAATAAAGATATGGCTTTTACTATTGGTGAACTTTGGGCTTTTCCACTTATGCTTAAAACAGCAATAATAATAAATTTATCACAATATACTAATGAGCTTGTTGATATTCAAAAGGAAATTTTACAGGGAAAAATTGTTGCTGATAGGGTTGTAGATGCTATAAGCAACAATAACCTTAATGAGGAACTTGAAAATATTAATGCTAAAGTTAGTCCGTTATTTTTAAGAGAATTTTTTAGAATTTTAAGGGATAATTCTATAGAAAATAAGAGTATTTATAATTTTGTAAGGCTTAAATGGGGAATAGATGAAGATCTTAATAATTATACTACTAGGAGTGACTTAAGAGAGGAATTTTTAGAAAGATATATTGGGAATTATATAACTTCAATTAGAAAAATTGAGAATATAAGTTGGAGAAATTTCTTTGAAAATACATCCTTAGTAGATAGGATTCTAAGAGAAGATCCAGTGGATGCTTATGGAAGTATGGATTTTGAATCTAAGGATTATTACAGGCATAAGCTTGAAAGTATAGCCAGAATAACTAATAAAAATGAACTTAAAGTAGCACATAATGCATTACAACTTTCAATAAAAAACAAAAATGAGAACAAGGAATCTTATAAGTGTCATGTTGGATATTACTTAATTGATAATGGTATAAGTGAATTGGATGGATACTATAATAATTTAAATCATGCAATTTCTGAAGGTGCATATTTAGCAATAAATATTTTGGGGACATTTCTTATAAGTGCACTTTTTTTATTTATAAGTAGCTTGGGTGGCGTAAAGTATACTAAGGCTGAGTACCTAATTTTATTTTTAGTCAGTATAATTCCTATAAATGAAATTATAATTGGACTTATTAATTGGATTGTAAGTAAAACCGTACAGATTAGATTAGTACCTAAGATGGATTTTAGTAAAGGAATTCCAGATGATTGCAAGACAGTAGTAGTCATTCCTGCAATTGTAAATTGCAAAGAAAAGGTTAAATCTCTTATGGAAAAATTGGAAGTTGCTTATTGTGGAAATAAGGACAAAAACATTTATTTTGCATTACTTAGTGACTTTGCGGATTCAAATTTTCAGGTTGAAGAGAATGATAAGGAAATAATTAAATGTGGAATTGAATGTGCAAGAAAGTTAAATAATAAATATTCTAAAGATAATTACCTAAATAATAATGAAGCAAAATTTTTCTTTTTTAGTAGAGAGAGAATTTATAATAAAAAGCAAAATGTTTTCATGGGAAGAGAAAGAAAACGTGGAAAGCTTATGGAATTTATGGCTCTCATCAGAGGAAAAACAAATCATACTTATAATGTTCTAAGTTCAGAAATAAAAATACTTAAGGATGTTAAATATTTAATTACTTTAGATGAAGATACATTTATGCCAAGAGAAAGCACTTTTAAACTTATAGGTGCCATGAGCCATGTACTTAATGTACCCTATGTTAATGATAATGAAGTTTTAAGAGGATATGGTGTTATGCAACCTAAGGTTAGCATAAGTTTAGAATCTAAAAATCAAACATATTTCTCAAATATTTTTGGTGGAGAAGGAGGCGTAGATGGTTATTCAGTAGCTTATTCTGATACATATCAGGATTTGTTTGGTCAAGGATCTTTTACAGGCAAGGGAATAATTAATATAGATGAATTTTATAATATACTAAATACTTCAATAAAAGATGATAGAATTTTGAGTCATGATCTTTTAGAAGGAGCTCTTGCAAGATGTGCCTTAGTTAGTCAGGTGGAATTCATAGATGGATATCCAGCTTTTTATGAGAGTAGTTGTAGAAGATTGCATAGATGGGTTAGGGGGGATTGGCAACTTATAGGTTGGTTATTTTCTAAAAAAATAAGTTCTCTTAACAAGTGGAAAATATTTGATAATTTAAGAAGAAGCCTTTTAGCACCTAATTTATTAATAGCATTGATTCTTTCTTTGACTATTTTAAATGGAAGAAGTCAGATTGCATTACTCTGCTTTTTAGCACTTATGAATTCTTTAGTGTTTACAGTTACAGATTTTGTTGTTACCCCTAAAAATAAACTTATGGGGACATTTAAAAGTTTTCAGCAAATACTTTTAATATTTACATTTATTCCATATCAAGCATTTTTAATGATGGATGCAATAATAAGAACATTATTTAGACTATGTATATCTAAAAGAAATCTTTTAGAGTGGCAATCTTCTGATTCTGTAGAAAAAAAATATAGTAATACTTTTAAATCATATTTAAAAAGAATGTGGATTGCTCCAATAATGGGATTATTAGTATTATATTTATCTATCTATAATCCTATTGGGGTTATTGTTTATAGCGTAATTGTTGCTGCACTTTGGATAGTAAGTCCATATGTAGCTTATTGTATAAGTAGAAAAATTTCTAAAAATAAAATGACTTTAGATGATGAAGAAATTGTTTATTTAAGGAAAATATCAAGAAGAATATATGCTTATTATGAGGATTTTGTTAATGAAGAAAATAATTATTTAGCACCAGATAATTATCAAGAAAAACCTTTTAAAGGAATTGCTCATAGAACATCTCCAACTAATATAGGTATGGGGCTTGTTTCAAATGTAGTGGCTTATGACTTAGGATATATAACAATTATGGAGTTTATTGATAAAACAGAGATGATATTAAATAGCATGAAAGATCTACAAATGGTTCATGGACATTATCTAAATTGGTATGATACAAAAACTAAAGCTCCACTATGGCCAAGATATGTATCAACTGTTGATAGCGGAAATCTTTTGGGAGATTTGTGGGTGCTGAAACAAGCTATGGAGGAATTAAAGGATAAAGAAGTTATAAGAATAAATGAACTTATGTCATTAAAAGATATCTATAATATAATTGAAAAAGATGAAGCTTCAATTGAAGCTATATTTGGTTCAAATATTAGTATTGGTGAATATAAAGATGCTTTAAATAAGATATTAGTTGAAATTCAACAACTTACACAATGTGAGGAAAGTAATAGTGACAATAAAAATAAAGCTTACTTACAAGGAAAAGAGAACGAAGAAAGTAAATATTGGATAGATAAGTTTTTTGACGAGGCTAATAGAAAGCTTAAACATTATAATTACATATTTAATGGATTAGAAAAATTATATAGTAAAGAATTTTTTGAAGGAGTTCCTAGTATTAGAGACTTAATTGATAGGTGTGAAGAATATAAGAATGAATTTGGTGATAATTTTAATAATACATTTGAGGTAAAGATTGATAATTTCAAAATATATAGTAGAAAAATAGATAATATAATTAAAGATATTAATATGATTTCAGAAAAGATGGATTTTAAATTTCTTTATGATAAAACTAGACAATTATTTTTTATTGGTTATAACGTAGAGGAAGATTCACTTGGAAATTCTTACTATGATTTATTGGCATCAGAATCAAGAATAGCATCATTTGTTGCTATAGCGAAAAATGATGTTCCTATATCTCATTGGTTTAAATTAGGTAGATCTATGACAAATGCTTTTCACACTCATTCTCTTGTATCTTGGAGTGGGACTATGTTTGAATATTTTATGCCTTCTTTAATAATGAAAAGTTATCCTAAAACTTTGCTTAGCAAAACATATAAATCTGTAATAAAAGCCCAAAAAAGTTTTTCGAAGCAGAAGAAAACACCTTGGGGAATATCAGAATGTGCATTTTATAAATTTGATGTAGATGAAAATTATCAATATAAAGCTTTTGGAATTCCAGGCATTGGACTAAAGAGAGGTCTTGAAGATGAAATTGTAATATCACCTTACTCAACCTTGATGACATTGCCATTTTCTAAGAACAGTGGGATTAAAAATCTTAGAAAATTAGAGGAAATAGGTTGTCTTGGAATATATGGATTTATTGAAGCTATAGATTACACTAAGGCAAGAGAAGATAAATATGTTATAAAAAATGCAATGGACAATAATAATAAGGATAATCGTTTAATTGATAGTGATACAAAAAACTTAAATAATGAACAAATAGTTGATAGTGTATATAGTGATGGTATAAAGCCTAATAGAATTATGACATATATGGTACATCATTTGGGAATGTCTTTGATGGCTCTTGATAATGTACTTCTTAATGATATTTTAGTTAATAGATTTCATAGTTTGCCAGAGGTTAAGGCAACAGAGCTTTTATTAAAAGAAAAGATTCCTAATAATGTAACCTTTGAGAGAAATGAAGATTTTTCTATAAAGAATACGTATTTTGAAGGAGAAAACTTGATTCCAAGGAAATTTAAAGGAGCAAATCAAGATAATCCTGAAGTTTTATTGTTATCTAATGGCCAATATTCGTCAATGATAACTGTAGCTGGAAGTGGTTATTCTAAGAAGAATGATATGATGCTTTATAGATGGAAAGGAAACACCACAAGCGATGATAGTGGTATGTTTTTTTACATAAAAAACTTAAATTCTAATGATTATTGGAGTTCAACTTTTGAGCCATGTAAGAATCATGGAGATAAATATGTTACTGAATTTAATTTAGATAAGGCTAAGTTTAATAGAAAGGATGGAAATATCGAAACTCAAATGGAAGTTGTTGTTTCTCCAGATGAGAATTTTGAAGTTAGAAAAATCACTTTAAATAATTTAAGTGATAAGGGAAGAAGCCTTGAAATAACAAGTTATATGGAAGTGACATTGACCACATTTAGTGCAGATGCAGTACATCCAACTTTCTCTAATTTATTTGTTCAAACAGAATATGATAATAATGAAGATGTGCTTATAGGAAGTAGAAGAGGTAGAGTTAAAGGAGCAAAAGTTCCTTACATATTTCATAAAGTTATAGTAAATGGAGAATTAGAAGGAAACATAAGTTATGAAACTTCTAGAATTAATTTTATAGGAAGAAATAGAGAACTTAAATTTCCCTTGGCTATGGATAATGACAAATCATTAGATAATACTGTTGGAACAGTTTTAGATCCAATAATGAGTATTAGAGCTAGGATAAGATTAGAAGGAAATTCAAAAAAAGAGATTTATTTTATAACAGGAACAACAGACTCTAAAGAATCTGCTATTGATATATGTAAACAAAATAAAGAAGTTGTTAATTTGGAGAAGATTTTTGAAGGCTATAGTATAAGAACACAACTTGAACTTAAGAATTTAGGTATAAGAAGTGCTCAAGCAAATATATTCCAAAGTTTAGCTTCATATATATTCTTTTTGCACAGTGGCAGAAAGGATAGAGAAGAATATATAAAAAATATTTCAAAGTATCAAAAAGATTTATGGTCTTATGGAATTTCAGGTGATTTACCTATTGTATTTTTAACTATTGAAAATACAGATGATATTAATCTAGTAGGTAATATGTTGAATTTACATTATTATCTTAAACTTAAAGGGGTAAAATTAGATTTAATTATATACAATAATGAAGAGATTTCTTATGATGAACCACTTCAAAAGAATATAATGCAATTAATAAGTACATCAAATGAAAGTAATTCTTTAAACACACCAGGAGGAATATTCGTTCACAATAAAGCTACTATGGATGCAAAGGTTAAAGATTTAATAATAGGAATTGCTAGGCTGTATGTTGATTCAAAGAAGGGGTCAATTTTAGAACAAATTACGAAAATTGAAGAGCTTAAAGTCAATAATAGTAATGAATTTTCAAGATATAAGGAATCTGTTGATGAAGAAAGTTATAAACGTAATTACAATAACATATTATATGATAATCATGAAGAAAACTCTATGCCACAAGGCAAGAACAATTTGTTAGAAAAAAGACCTAACAAGGTAGAAACTAAGAATTTAGAAGAGGAAGCTAAGCCTCTAAATATCAACTATAAATTAGAGGTTGCAGATGAAGTAATACCAAATCTAGATGATAATATAACAGAATATAAAGAATATGATCATGATATAGACTTTTTAGAAAAACAGGATTTAATTCACGGAGTAAAGGTAGCAGGAAAAGAAGATGGCATAGGAAAGTCCATGAATAAGGAAGAATTAAATATAGAGAAATTTGATAAAGATTTTAATATGCAAGATTTAGATTTCTTTAATGGATATGGTGGTTTTAGTAAGCTTGATAATAGTTATTTGATAAAACTTTCTAACTTGAAAAATACGCCAGCACCTTGGATTAATGTCATCTCTAATGATGATTTTGGATTTCATATATCTGAGAGTGGTTCGTCTTATACATGGTGTGGGAATTCTAGAGAAAATAAGATAACACCTTGGAGTAATGATTATATTAGGGATCCATTAGGAGAAGCACTCTATATTAGAGATGATTATTCTTATAATTATTTTTCCATAACACCAAAACCAGTTAGAGATTCAGGAGATTACTTCATAAAACATAGTTTTGGATATTCTGAATTTAGTCATACTGCTTATGATTTAAAAGGAAAATTAGAAGTATTTGCGCCTAAAAAAGAGAAGATAAAAATTCAGAAAGTAACTTTAGAAAATTTAAGTGAAAATGATAGAGAAATTTCTTTATTTTATTATGCAAAGCTTGTAATGGGTGTTTATGAGTATGATAGTGCTAGATATGTCTCAACATATATTCATGGAGAATTTGAAGAAAATAGTAATATAAATGTAGAACGTGAGGAATCTAATAGTGCTAGCTATGTATATCACAGTGGATTTATTAGAGGATTCAATCCTTACAGTGAGTATTTTGGAAAATTTAATTCTTATTTAACTATTTTAGGAGGAGAGAATTTAAGCTTTACTGGAGATAGTAAAGAATTTATAGGAATTAATGGAGAAGTTTCTTCACCAAAAGCCTTAGATAATGAGAATTTATCAAATCGATGTGGAGGAATTTATGATCCTTGTTTAGCGGCTACTACAAAGATTAAACTTAAAAAAGGTGAAAAGAAAGAGCTTTTAATTTTATTTGGTGAGGAAGAAAAAGAAAACATAGAAAAAGTTATTGAAAAATATGAAGTTAAAGGAAATGCAGATATAGAATTAGAAAAGGTTAAAGAATATTGGAAAAATTTCCTAGGAAATATACAAGTTAAAACTCCAGATAAATCTTTTAATTACCTTTTAAATGGATGGCTTTTATATCAAACTTTAAGCTGTAGATATTTAAGTAGAAGTGCATTTTATCAAAGTGGTGGAGCATATGGATTTAGAGATCAACTTCAAGATTCTATGGCACTTGGAGTTGTTGATCCAGAAATACCAAAGGCTCAAATATTACGTAGTGCTTCAAGGCAGTATGTAGAAGGAGATGTGCAACATTGGTGGCATCCAGTTGTAAATTCAGGTATAAGGACTAGATTTAGTGATGATTTATTATGGCTTCCTTATGTTACTGCTGAATATATTAATTCAACTGGAGATTATGAAATTTTACAAGAAACTGCACCTTATCTTGAAGATGAGCCTTTAAGAGATGGTGAAGATGAGAGATATACAATAGTCAACCAATCTTCAAAGGAAGGAACAATATATGAACACTGTTTAAGGGCTATAGAAAAAGCTCTAAAGTTTGGAGTACACAACATTCCATTAATGGGTAGTGGCGATTGGAACGATGGTATGAGCACTGTTGGGAATAAGGGAAAAGGAGAAAGTGTATGGCTTGGTTGGTTCTTGTACTCTATTTTAGAAAGCTTTATTAAAATTTCACAGGTTAAAGAGGATGAAGAAACTAAAGCTTATTATGAAGAACGAAAAGAATTTATAAGAGAGAATTTAGAAAAAAATGCTTGGGATGGTGGCTGGTATAGAAGAGCATATTTTGATGATGGCACTCCACTTGGAAGCCGTGAAAATCCTGAATGCCAAATTGATTCTTTAGCACAAAGCTGGGCCATAATTTCAGGTGCTACGAAAATTAAATCTAATTATAACTCTAATGAATATTATGTAGATACAGTAGAAAAACACAGTGAAAGAGCACTTGAAGCAATGGAAGCTGTTGATAAAAATCTAGTGAAAAAGGATAAAGGATTGATACTTTTATTAGCACCACCATTTAGTGATTCATATCTTGAACCAGGATATATAAAAGGGTATGTACCAGGAGTAAGAGAAAACGGAGGTCAATATACTCATGCAGCCGCTTGGGTAATATTAGCTTTGACTAAGCTTGGATTAGGTGATAAAGCTACAAAATACTACAATATGATTAATCCAATAAATCATACAAAGACGGAGCTTGAATGTAGTATCTACAAGTTAGAACCTTATGTAATGGCTGCAGATGTGTACATAAAAGAGCCCCACGGAGGAAGAGGTGGATGGAGCTGGTATACTGGAGCTTCAGGCTGGATGTATAGAGTTGGTATTGAGGATATTTTAGGCCTAAAAAGGGTTGAAGATAAAGGTTATAAGGTAAATCCATGTATACCAAAGTCATGGAACGAATTTGAAATAAAAATTCAAAATGAGAAAGAAGATTATGCTATAAAAGTAATAAGAGATTATGATATAGATAAAGGGAAAAACTTAAATAATTTAGTTAATTCACAAGTTACAAGTAATTCAAATCAAATTAAAGATGATAAACCTAAGATAATTATAAATGGAGAAAAGATTGACGGAAACATAATACCAAGAAATTTAGGTAAGATTAATGTAGTTGTATACATATAATTTATGGAAATAAGGAAGATATAAACCATTGGCAGAACTAAGAGGAGATGTCACAAAATGATTGAATTTTAATCAAGAGTATAGTTTCTTCTTAGTTTTAGATAAAATTGTTAACAAAATCAAATCGTAATAAAATGTATCAAAAATGAGAAAAATAGTTTTATATGAAATGGTAATTAAATAAAAATACTTAACAAGATATTTTTATAATGTATACAATGATATAGAATGGTCTATACTGATTAAAGATGATATAATAAGCTATTTTTATAATGAATTTAATGAAGACAGAAAAAGGGTAATTTTAAAAATTAATAGTATGAATTTTAATGTGGGAATTTGTATATTATAAATAATAGACTTATAAAAATATGAGATTTAAAAAATGTTTGTATAATAAGTAACATATAAGGTATAATTTAGGTATATTATATAGATATGTAATAAATTTATATAGATTAAAACTTTGGCTGAGATAGTTCCAATTAAGGAACCATCTCAAGATGCAATTAATATTTTTATTTGGTTAAGATCTTTGTATAGTTTTTCTTGGGAGAGATGCACTATATAAAGGTCTTTTTGTTATATTCAAAGATATTTAAGTAGTACAATAACAATTCCAAATAAAAATATAAGAATACCAAAGAACCTTTCATTTTCTTTTGCAATAAAAATCTCAAACCAACTATTTCCTTTATGTTCTTTGATCTTCATATACATTTCCTCTCTTTCTAGTCCAATATAATCTATATAAAACTGAAATATTCTACCTTAACAATTGTTATTAAACTATGTAAGGACTATTACATAAGATTTATAGTTAAGAATACGGATATATTTCAGTAAATAGACATATAAAAGGAGAAATAAGAAAATAAAGAGGTTTTTATTTATGGGAATCTATTTTTTATTTACGCAAATACATTCAAATATAATTTTTAACTTTAAGCTAACAATTATAGAATATTGATTATATTTATATTTCCCTTTAATTTGAATATTTTGGTTTTAATTCCTCTCCCTATTACTATTGTAACATAGTTTTATTAGGAGATATATGGTAAAATTAAAGTCTATAAAAAATAAAATATTATGTAAATAATATTTTTAACTAAAATTTTTATTGGGGATGTATAGTTGTTATGAAATTAGATTTAATAGTTATTAGAATAAGATGTTTACTATGACTTAAGAGTTCTAAGAAGAAAGGAATTTGCTTACTGAGTACAATAAAGAAGTATTTCATATTCAACCTGCTTTAACAGTTGAAGGTACTATGCATTATTTTGCAGAAAAATTAGGATATGTAGATGAAGCAGACTTTTGGTCTATAGTGGGGTTACTTCATGATTTGGATTTTGAAATGTATCCAGAACAACATTGTAGCAAAACTCAAGAAATTATGAGAGAATACGGTGTTGATGAGAGATTAATAAGAGCAGCAGCTAGTCATGGATACGGACTTTGCTCAGAAGAACAACCTAAACCGAAGCATGAGATGGAAAATGTATTATTTGCAGTGGATGAACTTACAGGATTAATTGGTGCAGCTGCAAGAATGCGTCCATCTAAGAGCGTTATGGATATGGAACTTTCAAGTCTTAAGAAAAAGTTTAAGGATAAGAAGTTCGCGGCTGGATGTTCACGTGATGTAATTAAACAAGGTGCAGATATGCTTGGTTGGGAATTAGATAAATTATTTGAAGAAACAATTCTAGCTATGCGTTCCTGTGAAGAATATATTAATAATCAAATGGAAATCTATAATAATTAGTGAATACATATCTGACTTCATGGCAGTTAAAAACTAAATAATTTCCAAAATTAATTCTAAGAAAAAAATAATAGAAAACCACCAAATTCTAGTATTAAATTAATTTGTAACAACAAATTTACTAGAAAAGATGGCTTATTTAAGGCTTTAATCTAGTTTGTTTGATAAAAAACAGGTCGCCTCAAAATTAAGGCGACCCTTTTTATTTTATCTTACCAATTTATAGATATAAACCCATTAATAAGGTTAATTCCCCCTCTTCTAGGTGAATAAGCTTTTACTTGAAGAGATATATTATCTTCAGAGTTAGGACATTGGTTTTCATCTGCTGAAAATGGCATAATAAATGAATTATAAGTTGGTTTTGAATTTATACTTAATAATTGTGTTACCATTTCCTGTTTTAATCTTACAATTATATCAAAAGTTGTACCATCTTCAAGAGAAACTGTACGAACTACTTCAGTATCACCATCTCTATTTAAAGAAAGTGTGTTTTTAGGAATAATCCAATCAGCTAATGATTCTATAGCATATTTAACACCAACTTCCCCTAATTGAATTACCAAGTTTTTTAATTGAATAACAAATGCATCTTCCATATTAATCTTTAGTTCCCCCACTAATTATAGAATTAGTAACTATTATTTATATTATATTATATGATTTTATACTTAAAGTGTTACTATTCAATAATTATGGAAAAATATTATAAAGTTAGATATAACGCTGTTTAGATAATGGATTTTAGTAAAATATATTAAAAAAATATTTTTATGTCTACTATAAAGAAAAATTTACTTCTCTTCAATAAGGTGAGCTAGTTAATAGCATTATATATAATTTCCCAAAGGAAACTATATTTTATTAACATTAATGAGGTGTTTATTGATTTTTGACACACTAGCTGCTGAATCTCAGAGAATGCTGAATGATACCTATTCTTCCTATATTCAACGATTGTTGACACACTATGGCAGGCCTAATGTTGAGAAGATTAATCATCTTCCTGTGTCTATTATTATAGATCAAAAGAAAATAGGCGGAAATGTACGCTCAACAGTTGGAACAGTTACTGATATTTATACTTTGTTACGTCTTTTATTTTCGAGAATAGGAAAACATTTTGTTGGTTATTCAATGAACTTTTCTTTCAATAATACAAATGGTATGTGTTCCTATTGTCAAGGCTTAGGAGTAGTTAAAGATATTGATATTCATAAGTTAATCAATTTTGATAAAAGTTTAAATGAAGGTGCTATTCAATTTCCTACATTTAAACCAGGTGGATGGCGATTAAGTCGTTACACCGAATCTGGTTACTTTCTTGACTGGGAAAAGATTGTTAGAATATACTCAAAGATAATATATTAATAAAATATATATTGTACCTGTAAAATAGTTATTAAAAGATAGAGTTTAATATTTATTCTACATATGTATTAAATAAGTTGTTATTTTTATCTATATTTATCATATAAGAATGAACTTTTTCGTTAATATAAGATAAATCTTGATTCGTTAAAATACTACATGTTTTAGAGTAAGACATTTCTTTTATAATATAATTTGAATCATTATATATATTTAACATTAAAGTGATTAATTATAAATAAATCATCTAAAGTACTGCCAATTAAAATTCCTGCTTTCATAAAGAGATATGTAATAAAAGCCCACCTAGCCCAGTTAAAGCCATGTTGTACACAAAGCCACAATATTACATCAAGTATGATATTAAAAATTCCAATGAGAAAAAAAGCAAAGTTATTTTTTAGTATAGGAAGTAACACATAAATTAGTACATCAATTGAAATTAAAAGAATAAATAGTGAAATAAAATAATATGTTAATTTTAGTTTATTATTAATATCTTTCATGATTGTATCTTACCTTTCATAAGTTAATCTCTTTGAAACAAATAGGATATGTATACTAATAAAAATTTATGGCTTTGGGCTAGATAAGTAGTCTATCTCTTTTTCTATTTTAATTTTCAAAATAGAAGATATTCATACATAAAGTACATTGTGGATACTTTATCCAAATAAGTTAAAATATATTGACATATAATATTATACGACGTATAGTATTGAATATAGGGTATATTATACGTTGTATAATATATAAGAAAATATAGTATAGATATAGGAGGTAAAGGAATGGCTTTTCAATTAGGAGCAGCTTTACTTGATGCTTGTGTGTTAGCAGTTCTTTCAAGGGGAGATACTTATGGATATGTTCTTACTCAACAAGTACGATCCATAATGAATATATCAGAATCAACACTTTATCCAGTGCTCAGAAGATTACAAAAAAATGAATGTCTAACAACATATGATCAAGCTTTTCAAGGAAGAAATAGAAGATACTACAAGATAACGGAAAAAGGAAAAACTATGCTTAGTCAGTATCTTAATGAGTGGGAGGAATATAAAGAGAATGTTGATAAAGTTCTTTTAGGGGGGATATTAGGAGATGAATAAAGAAATTTTTATTCAAGAGTTAAGAAAAAAATTAAAGAGATTACCAAAGGAAGAAATAGAAAATGCAATAGGGTATTATGTAGAATACTTTGAAGATGCAGGAGTAGATAATGGTCAAGATATTTTAAAAGAATTGGATTCTCCTTCAGTTATCGCATCACAGTTGTTATCAGAGTATGCATTTAAAAATGATGAGATAACTATTACTAAACCTAAAAGAAGTATTTCTTCAATATGGTTTATTGTATTAGCAATATTAGCTGCACCACTAGCATTACCATTAGCATTCACACTTATAATACTAGTAGTAACTATGATTATAGTTGCAGGAGCTATTATTTTTACATTTATAGTTACGACAATTGCATTGATAGTAGCAGGAGTTGTTACTAGTTTTGCAGGCTTTGCAGTTATTACTCAAGGTTTTTCAACAGCCATTATGTTTATTGGAATTGGATTGGTATTAATTGGAGTGGGATTATTAGTGTTAGTGTTGAGTTCAAGATTAGTACCGAAAATATTTAAAGGAATTGCAACATTAGCTAGAAAATTATTAAATAGAGTTAAGAAATCAAATAAGAAGGAGGAGCTATAATGGTAAGAACAAAGAAGAAATTGTTAATATGTTCAATATGTATGATTGGAGTAGGATTAATCCTTGCTGTAATAGGCTTCTCAATGGGAGGAAAGTTTGGAATTATAAGGGATAAATCAGGATATAAGATTTTGGACAAAGAAGATGGAATTGTAAAAATTGAGGCGTCATCTGATTTTAAAAGTATAGAGATTAATTCAACTGTAGATAAAATAGATATAATAAAATCATATAAGTATGGAATTGAAATTGAATATAATAGCAATGAAAATGATGTTAATTATTCAATTAAAGATGGAAAGCTAGTAATACAGGGAAATAAGTCACAAGATACATTCAATAATATAAGTTTTGGTATAGGCAACACACATATACCTAGTTATATTAAGGTATATGTTCCTGATGCGGCTGATTTAGATACTATAAATGTGAAATCAAGTAATACAAAGATCACTATGGATAGTATTAAGGCTAATGAAATTTCTATAAATTGTAGTTATGGAGAAATAAAGTCAAATAATCTTATAGCTAATGGACTAAAAATAGCATCAAATAATTCAGATATTGATTTAGATGGAGAATTTAAAGGGGTTACTAGTATATCATCACATTATGGAGATATAAATCTTAGAACTAATATATCTAAAGAACTATATAATTATAGTATTTCATGTGATTATGGTGATATAAATATAGATGGAGATAAATTTACAAATAAGGTTGAGAAGAATGGTAATAATAATGCTCAGCATAGTATAGATATTACTAGTAATAATGGTGATATAAATGTAAATTTTAAGTAATAGATATGAAATGATTAATTTATAACAATGTATGAATATATTTTATTAAAAGTTGCGATGAATATTGATAATATATTTGAACTAGTATTGATTAATTCATTAGGTTTAATCATTTGTGGTAAATCTTTAAAGAACCTTAATATTAATAGCATAGATAGGGAGCAGATAAAAAATAAGTTAGGCAAATTATCTTTAGAAGAATTACAAAGAGCGTTATTAAAATATACAAACAGATGTTGTGAAATTTTAGATATTAGAAATAATGCATTAGTAAATTACATTAGAAAGTCTACATTGAAAATAACTTCATTAATAAATGAAAGCATTAAAATAGATAAATTAGAAACAGTATTCATATCCTTTAATGAGGAAAAGGGTAATGAAATAGTTGAATATACTGATGGTGAAAAAATGATAAACTCTGCATTTAAAAATTAAGTGAAGAAATACGATCATGTTCTTTAGTGAAGGACAAAATTCAATTAATTAAAAATAACATTAAGAGTCTAGAAGATTTAGTAGATATGTTAAGCGCTGATTGTTTATTCGAATATGAATATATTATGTATTTCAAAAGCTTATCCACAATGGAAATTATTATTAGATATAATAAATATTTTTATGATACTTATTTATGATTTTTAACGTGTTTTATAGGAGGAAGTAATATGAAAATTGGAGTTGTAGGAACAGGTGTAATTGTAGAAACTTTTTTACAAGCAATATCAAAAGTTGATGGAGTAGAGTGTATTGCATTATGTTCAAGAAAACTAAGTAATAGGACAGATGAACTTTATAATCAGTATAATATACAATCTATATATAATGATTATAAAGAGATGCTTGAAAATAAATTAATAGATTTTATTTACATAGCATTACCTAATAGTCTTCATTATAGTTATACATTAAAGGCTTTAGAAAATAAAAAGAATGTAATTTGTGAAAAGCCATTTACATCTACTATAAAAGAGAGTGAACATTTAATAGAGGTAGCTAAAGATAATAATCTATTTTTATTTGAAGGAATTACAACAATATATTTACCTAATTTTATTGATATTAAAAATAAACTTAAAGATTTACAAGATATAAAGTTAGTTCAATGTAATTTTTCTCAATATTCAAGTAGATATGATTCTTTTATGAATGGAGAAATACCTAATGTATTTAATCCAGAATTTTCAGGTGGAGCTTTATATGATATAAATATTTATAATTTGCATTTTGTTATAGGTCTTTTTGGAAAGCCTGTAGATGTAAGATACTTAGCTAATACTGCTTATAATGGGATTGATACATCTGGCATAGTTACATTAAAATATAAAGATTTTGTGTGCGAATGTGTTGGGGCAAAAGATACTATGAGTCCAAGTTTTGTTTATATACAAGGTAGAAACGGATATTTAAAACTAGATAGTTCAACTAATGAATGTCTTTCTTTTGAAACTTGCATAGATGGTAAAGTCAACAGTTGCAATAATCAAGAAGATTCTAATAGAATGGTATATGAGTTAAAGAATTTTAAAGAGATTTTTGATAATGATAATAAAGATATGTGTTATAAATTATTAGAGCATTCTTTAAATGTAGTTGAAACTGTAGTAAAAGCTAGAAAAGATGCAGGAATAGTATTCCCAGCAGATAATATCAACACTATTTAAAAATATAGTAGATATTAATTTTGATATAAAGATATGGTTAGATTGTACTTTTACATCATCAATAGAAAGAAGTAGTGAAGATAAAAAAGAACTATATGAAGATTATTTTATGTGGCTTCAAAGGCAACATTTTTCAATAGATAATCATAAGGGGAAGTCAGATATAATAATAAAAAATGATAAAGTGCTAGAAAATGATCCGGAAGTTTTTGTGGACTTATTAAACAACAATGAATTATTAAAAAAGATGAAATGGTTATATGAACCATCAGCATGGAAATTCAGAGAAGATGGCATTTTTGTAGAGACTGATAAAATAACAGATTTTTGACAAAGAACTCATTATGGTTTTAGAAATGATAATTCTATAGAAAAAAATTGAGGAATTAAAATAAATAAATAAAGTAGTTAGGAGAACACTTATGAAAAAATTACTATTACCACAAAGTGCAAAGGTGACACCAAAAGAAGTATTAGATGAAATTAGTAAATTTGAATATATTAATAAAAGTCCATATAGTTTAAGTTATTATAATGTACCAGGAGTTTCTTGGGATTATAAACCAGAAGGAAGTTTAAGAATATCAGATCATTGGAATTTTGTATCTCATGGAAACAAGCATTGTCTTTTAGCTGATATAGAAGAAGAAATACAAAATAACTGGATATTAGCAAAATATATAGATGGTCAATATCATATTTTAAAAGAGTTTGGGGAAAATGTTTCTGGATATAGATTTATTAAAATAAATAAAAATGAATTAGAGTTCCTTAAATATCTATATAGTAAAGGAGGTATAGTTAGTTCAAAGGAGATATATAGATTATATAGAGATAGACCTAAATTAGCCAAGGAAGGTCATACAAAGAATAAAAAATCATTATTAAAAAACATAGGTGAAGAGAGATTTAAAAAATTTAAACAAGAAAATAAAAAAACAAGAAAAGTAGTTTTTATTGAGGAAAAGAATATGAATATAATTCATAAAGTATTAACTTTATATGAAAATAGTATTGAATTTGATGAACTTTGTAAGACAGAGCAAGGAGTTAATGAATTGATTAATAAATATAAGGCTTATAAATTTAAGAGTGATGAGCTTGAATCATTTGAAGAAATATTTATTTTAGTATTAGATAATGGAATGGCTATCAATAAAAGGTAAAAAGTAGAATTAATTATTTTTTTAAATAAACTTAAAAGCCAATACTTAACAACACTAAGTATTGGCTTGAAATTTTTAATTATTATATCCAAAATACCGATACTCTAATTTTGACACCTATCCCTCGATAGGTGGGTGTCCTCACAGATGTTTCAATCACCTTTAATGCCGTAAAAGGACTCACATGAAAGTACATTTCTTCATCTAAATATTGAACTCCCAAAATTTAAATGTAGGTTCAAAATAAGAGTTGACGAATATTTCAGAAAGTACAACCACAACTATTTATAAACAGTTGTTCTTTGCTATGAGATTATAATAACATATTTAAATTTTCTGTACAAGAGATATATAATTGGTAATTTAGGAATATAAAATAAAATAACAAGTTAAAGATAGGATGTATACATTTTTTATATAAAAATATATAAAGTTATATTACAACTTGGAGACATTTAACAGAAGAAATCATATTATGAAGTAATTAGGCAGATGAAAGAAAATAACAAGTCAGATATACTAGTATACTGACTGGTTATTTTTATGGATGTGCCTCAATTCTTTTGAAAGGTCGAAAATCATGTATAAATTAAGAGATAGTGATAATTATAGCTTAAATGATTATTCAAGCACTAAATGTGATAATAAATTTAAAGTCTTTGGAACAGGTACAGTAAGTTTAAAACCAGATGGAGCGGAAGTGGTAATTGGTATTATAACAGAAAATACACAATTAGAAGTAGCACAAGAAGAAAATGCTAAGATAACTCAGCAAGTTATAGATAGTATAATGGGAATGGTAGTATTGCCTAAATATATACAGACTCAAAGTTATAATATTAGACCTAATTATGATTATATTGATGGAAAACGAGTTTTTATAGGTTATCAAGTAAGTAACTATTTAAAAATTTTTGTTAGAAATATTAGTTCTGTAGGTGAAATAATTGATACTGCAGTAAAAAATGGTGCAAATACTGTAGGTGATATTAGGTTTATTGTTTGGGATCAAACAAAGCATTATTACGAAGCATTAAACTTAGCTGTTGAAGATACTCAAAATAAGGCTAGTGTTATAGCTAATAAACTTAAAGTAAAATTAAATATTATACCAATACAAATAAATGAGCAGGATAAGGGGAATATAACTCCATTAACATTAATGAATGTTAAAGCAGTAAATGGAGCTACACCTATTGAAGCTGGAGAAAATAAAGTAACTGCAGAAATTGAAGCCGTATTTATATATACTGAGTATTAATAATTATATAATAATAATGCAGTTAAGTTAGTAAAATGGAACCTATAAAATAGACACTTAAAAAAGACTATTTTGATAGGTTCTTTTTCTCTCAATTTTATTTATAACTTAATGCAAAAAATATAAATTAAAATTTATTGTCAGATTTACTTCACATAATACGAATGGTATTGTGTAAGAATAAATTTTAAGGCATACTGACTTGTTATTTTTTGAATATGCCTAAAGGAAAGGGCGGTGAATATCTATTTCTGATATTGAGTTATTAGATTTACTTAATAGTGATTTTGAAAAAGGATTAGAAGAAATTATGGATTGTTATACACCTCTTATTTATACAATAGTATCTAATAAGATTTTAGGAATATATTCTAAAGAAGACATAGAAGAATGTGTAAGTGATGTATTTATGGAAATATTTAATAATAGAAATAGAATTGATCTTAATAAAGGTTCTATTAAGGGTTTTTTAGCAACTATAGCAAAAAGAAAAGCCATAGATATGTATAGAAGAAAAGATGCTAATAAAAGTTTATTTAGTATATCTATGGATAATGTATATTGTAGTAGTCATAGTGATGATGTTATTAATTTAGTATCTAAAAAAGAAGAGTATTCAAAATTAATAGATACAATAAAAGCTCTTGGAGAACCTGATAGTGAAATAATTATAAGAAAATATTACTTAAATCAAAGCTCAAAAGAAATTTCTAAGGATATTAATTTAAAAGTTAATACTATTGATAAAAAGGTATCAAGGTGTATAAAAAAGTTAAAAAAGATGTTAGGAGGAATTTTGTAATTTGGAAGATAGATTATCAAATATATTAGATGGTTTAAATGTTGAGGATACTACAGTTCTTTTGGAGGAAGATATTAATTTATCTATAAACTCATTTTCTAAAAGGCGTATTATGAAATCTGTAAAGAAAAAAGTTAAAAACAAAGGAAAAAATCATAATTTTATGAATGAATTTGATAGTGTAAAGTACGCTA